>CACLYL010000022.1 GCA_902611135.1 uncultured Fidelibacterota bacterium
GGCTGGCAATTTTTGAAATGATTCCGATGGCACGAAACTTAAGAAAACTAGTTTTCGATAATGCAAATGAGGATGATTTAAGACAAGCATCTTTAAAAAATGGAATGGAAACTTTAAGAGAAGCTGGACTCGCAAGAGTGTTAGATGGAACCACAACTATTGAAGAAATATTAAGATCAACTGTGGAAGAATTATAATGGCTGTTTTTACCTATTTAGCAAAAAATTCTGAGGGCAAACGAAATGAAGGAGAAATCAGAGCCGATTCCTTAGATAATGCTATTCAAAAATTAACTTCCAATGGACAGATGGTAATTTCTTTAAAAGAAGTTGATGGTACTCTAGATTTTTTGGGTCCTTTTTTAGACGAGGTGCAATTATCGATAGAAAGGATCAAAAATAGGGTTCCTTTAGCTAACATTGTCTTTTTTACTCGTCAACTGGCAACAATGTTTTCTGCTGGTCTAACTTTAGAAAGAGCCATTCAAAGTTTAGGTGCTGAAGAGAAACATAAGAAGTTTAAAAAAATACTGACATCTGTGAGCGAAAATATTCGAAAAGGCCTAAATCTTTCTGAATCGTTAACCCGTCATCCAGGGGTTTTTAATACACTATTTGTAGCTATGGTAAAAGCTGGTGAGGTAAGTGGGAATTTAAATGATATATTAGAGCAGCTTTCATCCTATCTTGAAAATTTAGATGATACCCGTCGAAAAGTAAAAAGTGCGATGAATTACCCTATATTCATGATTTTATTTCTAATTTCAATGTTAATGGTCATGTTATTAGTGATCATACCCAAATTTTCGCAAGTATATTCTCAGCTAGGTGCTGGATTGCCTCCTGCAACAAAGAAAATGATTGAATTTAGTACTTGGTTTGGAAATAATGCTGGAATTATTGCATTCATAGTATTCATTGTTTATGCGGCAATTTGGTTGATAAGCAAAACCCAGAGAGGCGGTTTTGCCTTAGATTCTATTAAACTTAAAACCCCAGTATTTGGTGCATTGATGGAGCAATCAATTTTGAATAAATTTTGCAAAACTTTTGGAATTTTAATCGGCTCAGGTGTACCTGTTTTAGAAACTACTGCATTATTGCAAAAAGTAGTTGACAACAAAGTTTATGAAAAAGCCATAGAAGACGCTTCAGATTTCATTCGAGATGGATATAATATATCTACAGCCCTTAGAAGAACCGAAGTATTTCCATCTATTTTATTGCAACTTGCAAGTACTGGAGAGGATACTGGTGAATTAGATGAACTTTTGGATAGAGCAGCTGATTATTACCAAAAACAAGTAGATGCTTTAGTCGATAGGATGACTACTCTGATAGAGCCTTTATTAATTTTGATGGTTGGTGCTGTTATAGCATTGATGGTTGTTTTGACCTATCTTCCAGTATTTCACCTTGGTTCCGCATTACAATCAGGTTTATAGAATGAGTATTTATCTCAGTTTAATTATAGGCTTAATTGTGGGTGCAGGGATAAAATATATAGTCAATTGGCTCGCTATCGACGGATATAAGGTTAAAAGAACAAATTTTTCACTAGAAATTTTAAATGGTTTATCGTTTACATGGTCTTTTTACACTTTACCAACTTTAGAAGCAATTATTTTTTCATCAATGTGTTGCGTATTAAGTGGAATTTCTATAATAGATTTCTATACGTTTAAAATACCCTTAATACTTATACTGACTGGCTTAGTAGTCTCTCTTTTTGGACTATCTGTTGGTATTATATCATTTAATAGCGCTATTTGGGGGATATTTGTTGGTGCTGTCATACCACTAGCGATTGTGGGTACTTTGTGGTTGATTACAAAACGTCAGGGTATGGGATTTGGGGATATTCAATTGGGTTTTTTAATGGGTATTTGGCTAGGGCCAATGGGGATGGCAATTACACTTTTTTTTGCTTCATCATTAAGCCTTACTGTATGGGTTCTGACCTCTTTTTTTAAAGGATTTAATAAGGATCGAGCAATGCCAATGGCTCCTTTTTTATCTCTTTCTTCCATAAGTGTTTTCATAGGTAGTTTTTATTATCCAAATATATTTAACTTATTCATCTTATAATTGAGGATCAAATGTTTAAAAGGATTGTATTAATAAAGTATATAGTTTTAATGTCGAGTGTTTTTGGGATGAACAATTCTAGCTCATTAACATTAAATGGATTTTCTAGTTCAGGGTCAGAGCAAACAATCCGTTTTTCTAATCCAGGGTATAATCTTTCTAATAAAACAATTAATGGAAAGCAGTATTTAAAACCAGAAATTACTGGCGCAGGATCAAAGAGTGATTCAGGAGAGCCTGATTTGCCAACGTTAACAACCTTTTATGCAGTGGCTCCTGGTAAAACTATTAACGCAGCGGTGCAAGTTTTGAAATCTGAGGTGTTAAACAATGTTGAGATTGCTCCTTTTGATACATGGGAAAATGAACCTTCAGCAATAATTAAAGAAGGAGATGCATATGGACAAAATTTACCTTTTCCTCAGCAATTAGTTTCTGTTTCAGAGCCTATGGTGATTAGAGATGCTGTTGTGGTTCAAATATCATTGACTCCATTTCAATATAATCCAGTCACTAAAGATTTAGTTGTTATTCAAAATGCTGAGATTAGCTTAATTGAAATAGATGCGAATTCGGTACCGTTTGTTCCTCAAAAGCGGTCTCGAGATTTTGAAGCAATTTATGAATCATTAATTGTTAATTACAGTTCTTCAAGCAGGGATGATGTCCAATATCAAAAACCAAGTATTTTATATGTTTTACCCAATAATATTGGTGACTTATTTGGCACGATCGAAACTTTAATGGAATGGAAAAAAAGGGTTGGTTATGAAGTTAATTATGTATCTTCGTCAAATATAGTTAATAATAGAAATAATCTTAAGGAATACATTGAAGAGGCTTATCAATATTGGGAAAACCCTCCTGTTTTTGTTACTATCGTTGGTGATGCATCAGGAAACTATGATATACCGACATGGAATGAAAATTGGAGTGGCTATAATGGGGATACAGATCATCCATATACTACCTTGGAAGGAAGCGATCAATTTCCTGAGTTATTCATTGGAAGAATTTCATTTTCAACAAGTTCTCATTTACAAACAATTGTAAGTAAAACATTAAATTACGAATCAAACCCTTATATGGGTGAAAATTGGTTTCAAAGAGCCTGTCTCGTAGGAGACCCTTCTACCTCTGGTATTTCGTGTGTTATTTCAAATGAAAACATAAATGAGATGCTAGATATTGTTGGCTTTGAGGAAGTAAATACCGTTTATGGTGGTTCTTTTCCAAGCCAGATGATATCTGGTATTTCTGATGGAGTTTCATTCTTTAATTATAGAGGATTTTATGGAGTTAGCGGGTTTAATGGAAGTGATGTTAATAATACTTCGAATGGATTTATGCTACCAGTAGCAACCGTTATTACCTGCGGAACGGGTTCATTTGGTGAAGGAGAATCCCTTACGGAAACCTTTATCAGGGCAGGGACTTCATCAAATCCCAAAGGTGCTGTGGTTTGCATTGGTACCTCCACACTTGGTACTCACACAATGTTTAATAATATAGTAGATATGGGATTTTACTATGCAACGCTGATCGAGGATATTGAAAGTGCAGGCGGTGCTCTGATGTATGGAAAAATGATGTTATATAAAAATTATCCCACAAATCCCAATAATTGGAGTCATATATTTACTGCCTGGAATAATTTAATGGGGGAGTCATCACTACAAATGTGGACAGATTATCCTAAAACAACAACTGTCGACCATTTTTTTGCGTTACCTATTGGTTCAAACTTTATTGATTTCACCGTAGAAAAAGAGGATGGTCCTGTTGAAAATGCATGGGTTACAATATATATGGGAGATGAAATTTTTGAGTCAGGTTACACAAATAGCGAAGGTTATGTCCGATTGCCAATAACATCTAGCGAAGAGGGAGAAGTTTTAGTTACCGTAACAAAACGAAATCATTATCCATATCAAAGTTCATTTCAGTTATATGATCCTGGTGTTTCCATTAATCTATCAGAATCTGCTTTTACTATTGATGATGATACTGGTGGTCAATCTAATGGTAATAATAACTCTTTGGTTAGTGGAGGTGAAACCATTGAATTGCTAGTAAATGCTACTAATTATGGAAGTGAAGATGCTTATGGAATAACAGGAACAATTATTTCTGAAAACGATGGTGTTATCATAGAAACATCCCAAGTTAACTTTGGTAATATAGCGAACGGTACGACAGTAGCAGCCGAACAACCTTTTGTTTTTAGTCTAGTAAATGGATTAGAGGAGGGTCATGACCTTAAATTAATGATCAACTTCAATGATAATAACGATCATAGTTTTAATGGCTGGTTGGATATTAATGTTTCAGGTAATTTACTAGTCGCAAGTGAAATAGATGTCTTAGCTTCCAACCAAAACTTACTAACTCCAGGACAATCCTCATTTGTTAAAATAAGTTTAGAAAATATGGGAAGTGCTAATTCAAATTCTATTATTGGCACGATAACCTGTGCATCTCCTTTTATAGATATCATTGATAATGTTGGTTCTTGGATGTCAATTAATAGCGGAAGTTCGGAGTTAAATGGTGATGACTATTTTGAGATTTCAGCCTTGGATGTTACAATCCCAGGAACAATGGCACATTTGATCTTAAATGTGGAGAGCAGTACCGGATATCAGTCTAGCTCGATTATACCTATACAAATTGGTGAAGCGGGTGTGAACGATCCTTTAGGACCTGACTCTTATGGATACTATATATATGATAATGAGGATTTGAATTATATCCTATCCCCAACTTATAATTGGGTTGAAATAGATGCGAGGGAAGGTGGACCTGGTTCCCATCTAAGCTCCCTTTCAGATACTGGAAATAATCAAGATGATGTCGAAACAATTAACCTTCCTTTTACCTTTAGGTTTTATGGTGTTGAATATGATCAAATAAGTATTTCTTCTAATGGTTGGATTGCGATGGGTGAAACCGAATTGGAGTCATTTCGAAATTATGAGCTTCCTGGCGTTGGAGGGCCATCAAAAATGATCGCTGTATTTTGGGATGACTTAAAAACATCAAATGGAGGAAGGGTATATACCTGGTATGATCAAGATCAAAAAAAGTTTTATGTCGAATGGTCTGGGGTTCGAACTTATCAAAATAATACCGTAGAAACATTTCAAGCTGTTTTATTTGATCCAGACTATTATGTGACGCCAACAGGTGATGGTGACATTTTATTGCAGTTTAAGGAATTTAATAATGATTCATATGGATCTTATGGTTGGGATCAAATTCATGGTAACTACTGTACTGTGGGAATTGAAGATCATACAATGGAGATAGGATTACAATACACTTTCAATGATACATATCCAACTGCAGCGATGGAATTAGGTGATGAAACAGCACTTCTTATTACCACGCGAGGAAGTGATTTAAGATTAAGTGGTGATTTGAACTATGATGAGAAAGTTGACATATATGATTTAATGTTACTAGCTGATTATAACTTAGGTGTCGAGGGTCAGGTAAATCCATTTTTTGGCGATATCAATGAAGATGGAATGGTAAATGTTATGGATCTAATTGCTATAATTGGTTCAATCATGGGCTACGATCTATAATAAAAAATAGAAAAGAATAAGATGATCATGCCGCTTATAACATTGGGCATTTTAATACTTTTTCTGATTTTTTTTGGAGTTTTAGAATACCAGCTCCACCTAAAAGCATTAAACACCATTCCACTTAGAATACATGTTAATGGGACTAGAGGTAAATCAAGTGTAACAAGGTTAATTGCTGCCGGACTTCGAGAGGCTGGGATGAAAACATATGCCAAAGTTACTGGTACCGCACCAAGAGTAATTGATGAGTTAGGAATTGATAGAATCATTCATCGTCTCAGACTGCCTTCTATTGGAGAGCAGGTTAAATTGATAGACTATTTTTCAAAAAAGAATCCTCAAGCAATTGTTATTGAATGCATGGCTTTACAGCCTCACTATCAATGGATATCTGAACATAAAATGATAAAATCTCATATTGGAGTAATTACAAATGTTAGACCTGATCATCTAGATGAGATGGGGCCAACTGATGATGATGTTGCTAAATCATTATGCAATACAGTTCCTTACAAATCAACATTAGTTACCTCAGAATATGAAAAAGATTTTATAATTCAAGAGGCTGCGGAATATAATGATACAAAATACATTCAATCTAATTCGAAAAATATTAGCCAAAGTGACTTAAATAAATTTTCATATATGGAACACCCCTCCAATATAGCTTTAGCCCTGGATGTTTGTAAAATTGTTGGCGTTGACAAAAAAATTGCAATCAAAGGAATGCAAAAAGTGAAGCCAGATGAGGGTGCATTAGTGCTTTGGAAATTAACTAACAAAGAGAATAAGGTTAACTTTGTCAATGGTATGGCTGCAAATGATCCAGTTTCTACAAAAGAAATCTGGGATTTCATATCTGAAAAATATCTTAATGAAAGTCTATCATGTATTTTCTTTAATTCTCGGGATGATCGTCCTGATAGAACTCGTCAAATGATTAAGTTAACCCTTAAAGATATTAAACCAAACTACTTTATAATTCGAGGCGATAAAATTGAAAATCAAATTAAACATTATTCATCAGAATCAAGCAAGATTAATATCAAAGTTATTGGATTAGATGAAAAGTATGATAGTGTTATAAAACATTTTTTTGAATTACCCCCACAAACACTTGTATATGCAATTGGGAATCAAGTGGGAGCAGGTCAAGAAATATTGAATCGATTATCTGAATATAAAAGTTATGATTGAGATTAGTATTGGACTCGGTATAGTTTTTAGCCTTATTCTATCTGAAATATTAGGTGTCACAGCTGGAGGAATAATTGTTCCTGGTTATATATCTTTATATTTACATCAACCCATTCAAGTAATCATAACAATTGCTGTAGCGATTTTAGTTTGGGGTTTGATTCAAATATTAGGTAATTATATGTTTTTATACGGAAAAAGGAGGATTGTCCTAGCTTTATTATTAGGTTTTTTCTTTGGTTATTTGAGCAGAAATTACTTATACATTAGTGATGATATTGGATCTTTGGCAGTAATAGGTAATATAATTCCTGGTTTAATAGCTAATTGGATGGATCGCCAAGGTTTAGTAAGAACCATTGCCGTAGTTATCATGACATCTGTTATTGTAAAATTGATGATAATGTTAATTTTCAGAGGAGTTATTTTTGAATAACTACAAAAAAAAAGCATTTATTCCTGTAATTCAAAAAACATCAACATTGGTTTTTTTGTCACTATTAGCTTTAGTATGTCTTTTTATTTCTCTGCAGCACAGATCAATTGAAATATCTCCTTCATATGATTCAAAAATAAAGGCAGCTAATCTAATGAAACAATGTCTTCAATCTTTAAAAAAAAGTAGATTAGAGAACAGTATTTTTATTGATATAGAAAATGATCCAAATGAAACAGGTTTAGTTGGCGTTCCGTACAGCTTAATTACCACAGATGAGGGCGATTTAGATGCAAAGTTAACTACATTAGATCCAAATTTTTCTGCAGTAATTGTTGATTTGTTATTTAAAGCTGGATTAGAAAAAAACGATACGATAGCAATTATGTTAACTGGATCAATGCCCGGAGCCAATATTGCGTTATTAAGCGCTTGTCAAGTAATGGGAATTCATCCAATTATAATTTCCAGCATTGGCGCTTCACAATGGGGTGCAAATCAAGTAGACTTTATGTGGCTTGATATGGAAGATATTCTTATACAAAATAAATTAATTAGTAGTCGTAGTATCGCTTCATCTATTGGCGGAAGAAATGACATGGGTAGATTATTGTCCCCATTAGGTAGAGACTTAATTATAGAAAATATAAAAAACTATGATCTTACCCTAATTAAGGAGAGGAGATTGGCAGATAACATTAAAAAACGTATAGATATCTACAATGAATATCATCCAATTGATAAATATGACGGGGTAGTTAATATTGGAGGGGGAGTTGCAAGTTTGGGCACAAGTTTTAATTATAGATTAATACCACCAGGTATAGTTAATCGATCAGATATTGTAGATATAGATAATTCTAGTGGAATAGAGGGCGCTTTTTCTATTTTTATAAAAAAAAACATAACGGGTCTCCATATTTTAAATATTAAATCCATTATTGAAAATTACAATTTACCATTCGCACCAATTCCACATCCGAAAATTGGAGAGGGTGTACTCTATGCAAAGGAAAGGTACAATCTCACTATTGTATTCTTATGCTTTTTAATTTTAACCGGAAGTGTGGCATTTATAGGATACAAAAGTAAAAAACAAATAAGGGAACATTTGACAAAATATGAACCAGACAGTTTATTATAGAGAAATACTAGTAGCCTTGCTTTTAATTTGCTCCGTTGCAGAGTCAAAACTTATAAAACCTTCAGCCAATGGTGAAAGCAAAGAGATTTTAATTATCAATCAAAAAAGAAGGGTGTATTATCCTGTTAAAAGTAATGGAATTAAATATGAAATTAAGGGCCCTTTGAGATTAGAATTTATTTCTCGATACCCTGTACTCAAAGCAAAAAAAAATATGAGCATTCCATATAATTATTTTATCATCTTAAACTCAAAAGATACTATTAAGGTAAATCATCGATATAAAATTCAAAAATCGATTAAATCCATACAGCATCCGAAACACAATTATACCTATTCAGGAAACTATTTTATTAACTTAAAACCTGGGAGACATACTATCGAGGTATTAACAAAAGAGCAAAAATATCCTGTTCTTATTAGATTAATTACTAAAGAATTTGAAACTTATACAAAGAATAAAACAGTTGTGAAACCAAGTGCTTCAAAAAAATCAATAAATCTTATCTCTGACGAAAAAGTATTAGAATACTTTGAACTGAATTTATCAATTCCAATTCAAATTAAAGTAATAAAAGGAAAAACATTAAAAATAACTAATAGGCTAGTTTTTTCTGATAATATGGGATCCGAGGAATCTTATCGAATAAGAATTAAAAACAATAAAAAGGTGCTGGGAACATTCTTTTTTAATACCGAACGCTCCTCCAGATCGGTTATTAAAGAATATCCGAATAAAGTGCCAGGTAAGTGGCGTTCTTGCGAAATTCCACCCTCAAAAAAAGATAATATTTATACAATTGAAGGTCTTGATAGGGAAAAATTAATTTTAGCTCGTTTTATGATATATTAGGTAAAAATATGAAATATTATATTCTTCTAATTAATTTAATTACGCTCACTCTTGCAAGCACGCCATTTTATTATGGTTTTTCCTTTTCAAACGGATATGATAATAATGTTTTGAGATTTTCATCATCAGAGGTGAAGGAAATCAATAGTAATATGACTTCTATTGATGGAATAGATAAAATGGATAGCTATATTTCAAAGTTTGGCTTTAAGGTTGATAAAACAATTTATATACAAAATAAAAAAGAAGTTTTAGGGAAGATAAATGCTAGTTTTTCTAACTTCCATCAAAATGAATATAAAAAATATTGGTCTGGAGGTTTTGATCTCATTTATAGGTGGGGTTATTATAAAAATTTCAAATATTCACTAAGGCATTTAAATAATTTTTATTTGAGACATTATATCAATCGAGATATAAGTATTACACAAAATGAACCTTGTCTATTTACAGACCAAAACCAAAAAATAACTTTAACGCACACAATAAAGAGGCGTCTTTGGATTAATTTTACAACTGGATTTTTACAAAGGTATTATAACGACCCTTTTCAAGAATTCGATTTAGATGTTTACTATTTTAGATTTAAGTTTAATAAAAAGGTGGATAAAATTGGTCAAGTTGCTATTCAACTTGAAAGTGGAAATGCAAACTCTCTTTTGATTTCAAACAATTACAGACCCAGCTTTTTTGATAGATCTTATGATTATTTAGAATGGTATATTCCGTTTATATTAAAACTTAAATTAAAAGAAATTAAACAGGTTGGTATCTCTATAAGAATTGAAAATCGAATGTATGAAGCTGAGGATTTAAACGATCCGCTTCATTCTGGAAGGGACCATCATGATATTAAATATGATTTATGGGCCCTATACAAAATAAACCAGAATGTTAGTATAAGGTTTTCAACTCGTTATCGTGAAAGAGATACTTACTCCCAGTATAAATGGGTAAGTAATCTAAAAAGCTTTAATCAGCTTCAAACATGGTTAAAATTAGAATGGAATTTAGTTTATGATAAATATTAAAAAATATATTTTTTCAATATCAATAACTTTAATAACCTTTAGTTGTATGGATCCAAGATCTAATGATCTTTGGTCTATTTCAATACTTGCTGTACTAGATACGGAGGGTTTTGCCCGAGATGTTAAAATAGCTGAAAATCATGCTTTTGTCGCAGCAGGTCAATCAGGTATCCAAATATGGGATTTAGATCAAAAAAATAGACTAAGTAATTTTACCGGTTATGAGGAGGGAGGAACCTTTTTAGAATTTGATGATCTGGGTCTTATTGGAATTGATACGATTAATAATTTAATTTTTAGTACTGAAATCAACAAAGATGTAAAGATTTTTCACTATCCTAATTTTGATAGTATTGAATATCGAAATACCATAATGAGTGCTAGAACAAAAGAATTTATATCTTTTTCAAAAATATATGGCGAGTTTTTTATGTTTGCAGCTGATAATGATGATGGTATAAAATGGCACAGATATAACCTTGATACAACCTCAGCATTTGGAATAAATTTCATAGAATGGACTCCTTTTGGAGGAGGTGAAATTTATACTCCTGGAAAACCTGAAGGTATTGATTCTGATGGTGATACCCATATTGCTTTGGCTGTCGATCAAATGGGTGTTGAGTTATATTTGATGGATTCCCTCGGATCTAATCCTACTTTAATTGGAATAATAGGAACTGAGGGGAATGCAGAAAAAGTAAGACTAGTGAGCGATGGTGTTTTTGCATCATGCGATGATGCCGGAGCATATTTTATTCCATTGGAAAGTTTTAATTCTAATGAGAATAAATCGATTCGGTTTGCTATGGATTTTACAGTTGATCACATTTCAGTCAATAAGCAAGAATCGATAGTAGCAGTCTCTTTAGGAACTAGGGGCATTGCTTTATATGATATATCAGATAAAGAAAATCCTATAGAAAGGGGCGTCTTCTCAATTGGTTATGTCTATAAAACAATGTTTTGGAAGAATAATTTGGTTGTATGTTCTAGAGAGGGAATTCAACTAATTGAAATTGATAATTAAAAAAATATAATACTTTAGGGAATACAATGAAAAGATTTTATTTAATTACACTTTTCTTAAGTTTGCAATATGCAACGAACTTTGATTTGGTGGATGGATATCCAATTCGACAAGGAGTCCATATTGAATGGTACCGAACAGTTTCTCCAGGTTTTGAGGGTGAATCAATTTTTGTTTGGTCAGATACGAGATATGGAATGAGAAATATATTTGCACATAAAATAAATCAAAATGGTGACCTATTGTGGGGCGAAACAGGCGCTGTTGTAACAAATCTGCCTGGGAGACAAGAAGATCCTGTCTCGATTACTGATGGATCAGGAGGAATTTATATTGCATGGGTTGATTATAGATTTGATGCGCAAGGAGATATTTTTATTCAACACTTGGATAACAATGGCAATATTCTCATGGATGAAAATGGAATTGCACTTGCTCAGGTTCCAGGTAAACAAATCTCGATTAATATGTGTACAGATAGTTTGGGAGGTGTTTTTGTAACATGGCAAGATAAAAGAGGTGGTGTCGATGATGATATTTATGGGACTCATATTTCTTCAAGCCATGACATAGTAAATCCGGGCAGCGGTGTACCTATTGTAGTTGAAGGCGGTAATCAAAATGCAAAGTCAATTGAATATGCGGGTAATAATGAAGCTTTTATTGCTTGGGCTGACTTTAGGGAAGGTGCAAATGCAGATATATATGGTCAAAGGCTGGATGTAGAATTAAATGGTCTCTTTGATGAAAATGGACTTCAAGTTGCGGGTAGTAATGAGCAAGAACTTAAACCGCGTGTTACCTATGTCTCTGACCAAAGGTCATTTTTAGTTTGGAAACAAGGAGATGAAAATTCAAAGCTATATTACCAATTTATAGATAGCAACGGACTGCTTTTTGATGAAAATAAGCGAATTTCATTAAATGATGCACTTCAAACCGCACCCAGAGTTAAACGCAGTAAACAAGGTGAAATTTTTGTAAACTGGAAAGATTTAAGAAACGACCCAATTAATGGAGATCAGTATTTTCAGAGAATTAATACCAGCGGGGAAATAATGTGGGAAGAGGGAGTAAGGCTTGATTTGACTGATGATGTGGATTTTAGTGCTCGCTTTTCATCCGGCATAAACGGAGATCTAAATGTCATTTGGGAGCGTGGAACCTTTCCAGAGGTAGATATTTTATTTCAAAATATTAACTCCGAGGGTATACATTCTTTAAGTGAGCCTATTTTCATATCGAATAACAATGGTTATCAATTTTCTCCAATATTAACAGGGAATGTTGATGAGGGATTATTTGCCATATATGCCGATCAAGGTACGGGCAGCATAAATTTAGTGGTGCAATTAATCAATAATGCTCTTGAGACTCAATGGGAAAATAGTGGAATTCAGGCTATGACAGGGTTAGATGGAGATGTCAATTACACTCAGCATCATAGACTAAGTGATGAAGATTTCATCCTGACATGGGAGGATAATAGAGCTTCTAAGAAGCTATATGGATCTAGAATAACTAATTCTCAAAGTCTCAGTGCGAATGGTATTCAGTTAACTTTTAGTGATAATTCATCCTCTGAAACTGATTTTTCAATACCCTCAGTTTTGAAAACCGAGTCCTCAATTTACACCGCTACGTTTGATGGGTCATCAGCGCCTAAATTTGTTCGCATTAACAAACAAGACTTTGGTTTAAATAATTTATGGCCTGATTCAGGAATTGCTTTATCCCCAGTTTTTGACATGAGAAATGCTCAATTAATTGATACAGAGGATGGTATAGGTTGCATTTGGTCAGAAAGTAGAGGATTTAATTATGATTTATATTATCAACAAATTGATAATGAAGGTCAAACCTTGCTCGGGGAGGGAGGTGTTGAAATTGTCGCCTCGATGGGAGATGATTATTTAATGGATGCTGTTCCTACACCAGATGGTAAATTTATGATTTTCTGGATTGAGGACGCTTGGCCCGCAGCAAAATTGATGTTTACTAAAATTGATGTAAATGGGAATGGTGAGATAGGTTGGAATCCAAATGGAATCAATTTAAGCAATAGTCAGTTTGATTCGAGGAATTTGCAAGTTAAAAAAATTAGTGATAATTCTGGGTTGATGGCTATTTGGATACAGGATGGAAACTTTTCTGATATCTATGCTCAAAAAATTGATTGGGATGGTAATATTTTGTGGGAAGATGGCGGATTACCCATATCAACAGGTGATAATGATCAAGTTAATATATCATTTGATTTTAATGAAAATATTACCAAATCATTGATCACATGGGAAGACTATAGAAATGGCCTCGATTTTGATATCTATGGACAAGTAATTGATTTAGAAAATGGTGAATTAGTTTATAATCTTATTCAATTTACGAATGATACGACTAGTCAATTTAATCCAGTTGTACACTTAATTGTGGATAATGAGTTTATTGTTATCTGGGAAGATGAAAGAGGATTTTTTAATGAGGATCCGCTTTTAATTAATGGTGGCGACTTATATGGTAGTGGATACATTTTTGGACAAGGTCTTACCACAGAAATTAATGGAATTCCGATATGTATTGCTTATCATAAACAACAATCAGTCAATATCACTAAACATATCAATGATGAATACTTTTTAGATTGGATTGATTATCGTAGCTCTGGAAAAGAAGACTTAGCTAATTATTATGGAAAAACACTCATAAAAGGAGAATTGCTATCTAATGCTGATAATTGTTTTGATTGTGCATCGGGTCCAAATCAATTTACATTGCACTCTGCTTTTCCGAATCCATTTAATGGAGTAGTTAACTTTAAGTTCTTTATGCCAGAGAATGAATCAGTAACATTTAAAATTTTTGATTTAAACGGGAGAGTAATTACCGAAAAACTTATACTTCCAGGCATTAAAGGTGAATATTCTGTTAATTGGAATGGTAAGGATATGTATGGTAATAATAATTCAAGTGGAATTTATTTCTATCAGTTTATTTCAAAATCATCTATATATCAAGATAAAATTACTTATTTAAAGTAATAAATGAAGTATATAGTAATAGCACTAGTACTTTATATAGCGCAAGCTCAAGTTTTAGATGAGAGGTACCATACAACAGAAGAGCTGTATCAATATCTTTATGAATTAGAACAAAATAGTAATCTTAGCGACTGGTTTTTATTAGATACAATTGGTTACTCAACACAAGAGAATATTCCAATTTTAGCAGTTAAAATTTCTGATAATGTTACTATAAAAGAAGATGAACCTAGAGTTTTATATATTGGACAGGTTCATGCAGAAGAAATATTAGGTGTCGAAATAATTGTCTCTTTGATTAATGATCTATTGTTTCCGAATGAAAATATATATACCCATATGAACATATTAAAAAATTACTTGGATATATGGCTAATTCCAACGGCAAATCCTGAAGGTTTAAATGTAGTTCATGAAGGACTTGACCTTAGTTTTAGGAAAAATAAAAGAGACTTTTCAAGCGATGGTCCTTTTCCAAATGGAGTTTTTGACTACGATCCATCAATAGGAAACGATATTGATGGTGTAGATCTAAACAGAAATTTTGGTTTTAACTGGGCATTTGGTGACACTTTTCTTGAACCTGATAACTCTGATTACGCTTCTCATTACGATTATTACAAGGGAACGCATCCATTTTCTGAAAATGAATCAATTGCGATTAGGGATCTTGCTTTGAGGAACGATTATGTTTTTTCAATCGTATGGCACAGCTCAAGATCAGGAAATTTATCGGAAAAAGTCTTTTCCTCTTGGAAATGGGAGGATACCAAAGAATCACCCGATTTAAATATCATTAAACCTATAGCAGATCAATTTGCAAGCAATATAAACACTGAGGATGGTACTAGTACTTATCTCTCTGTTTATAGCGGTTCAAGAAATGGGAAGTTGCATGATTGGTTTTATCAGCAGACTGGATGTATTCAATATCTTGTTGAAGCTGGAACAGCGAATCTCCAACCTGACAGTATTTTGATTGAAAATACAATTGAGCGTACAAAACCTTCTATGCTATATTTAATGGACAGAGCTATTGGTTACTATGCTGATGCTTCTCAATTAACAGGGTTAGTATTTGATATAAATACCGGACAACCGATTCAAGGGGCAAGGATAGAAATTTTAGAACACTCCGGTTCTATATTGGCTCCGAGGATTACAAACGAATTTGGTCGATATAGACGTATTCTGGAAGTTGGAACATATTCAATGCAAGTAACAGCTAGAGGTTATGTCCCACAATCTTTAACACTTGTTGCGAATAATAGCGCAATCACAAATTTTGACATATATCTCGAACCTGCTGAGACACATAATATAAACATTCAGTTTATTTCGGAGATAAATGAACTGAATAGTTTTACAGGAAAATTATCGAATACCTTTGGCGATTCATTATTTACATTGAACAATTCAGGACACTCCTTTACCCTACCAGAAGATAATTATGAATTAAGCTTTGAATTTGATGGTCAATTAATGCCTTGGGAATCTGTATTTTACTTGAATGGGAATAGAACATTTCAAGTGCCGATAATTGAAGCTTCTCACCAGGATTTAATAGAATTATCGAATTGGGATGTATTTAATGGATCATGGTCTTTTGATAATAATATAATTACTTCTCAGAGTAGTAATTATTATGAAAATCAAGATTCTTTAATTTCATACAATTGGATGGAATCAGGAGTTGTTGAAACTCCTAATGCAAACCGTCTAGTTTTAAAAATTAATCATAAATATGAAACTGAATGGGATCACGATCCCATCAAGTTAATTATCTCAACAATAGATGATAGTACTATAGCCCAAAAGATGTGGACTGGACATAAATGGGAAAATTATGAAATAGATTATTTATCTGCGATTTCAAATAATAGTTTTGATCAAGTTAAAATTAGAGCGGAGTTTAAAACAGATCCTACTGTCAACTATCGTGGTTGGAAAATTGAAGATCTTAGCCTGCATTATATTAATGATCTTTTCTTAAATACAGATACTGAAATAAACACCTCAACTATCAAATTACCTTTCCAAATTAGCAGTTTATATCCTAATCCATCCAATGGAAGGTTTAATTTAGAGTTAGAGGGGTTTGATGGAGGTATGTTAAATATCAAAATATTTAATGTTTTAGGTCAAGAAATTCAATCAATAAAACTGAATCAAGTATCAAAAGGAAAACAGTTTTTTGATTTAAATTTAAATAATTTAAACGGTGTTCCAACTGGATCAGGAATGATATTTGTTCGAGTTGAAACCAAAAAAGAACAGGTTGTTAAAAAATGCATAATTATAAAAAATTAATCTTTAGTGTAATCTTATATTCTCATTTGTTTTCAGATGGCGGTTCATTCAGAGGAAAAGGCATAAATGAAATAATGGGATCTCGTATTCCAATCTCATTTGCAAATTTAATTGTAAACAATTACAACATACCGATTTCACAAATTAATCCTCAAAGAGGGAGTTTTTTAATTATTGCACCTGATGGAGTATTGCAATATTTACCCGATTTTATTTCCTTTAAAAAATCTCAAGGATTTGATGTATTGGTTGCTGGTTTATCAGAAGCTGGAACCTCTGCAGAAAATATTAAGGAATACATAAGAAATAGTCTAATTGACGATCCGATGTTGGAATATGTTCTATTAATTGGAGATGTAGATGGTTTTGCCGCTTTTCCTTCATTTTATTATGGACCTGAAAATGATGTAACAGATCAAAAGTTTACTTATCTTTTTGGAGAAGACAATGTGCCTGATTTTTTTATTGGAAGGTTGTCCATTGATTCATTATCGGATTTGGCAGTGATTATGGCAAAAACAATCCAATATGCCAGAGATCCTCTTGCATTTGACTCTGATTGGCTTTCAAGAGGGTTAATTGTTGCGGGGAATTATGCGAATACTTATCCAATACCCATCACACCTAAATGGACTTCATATTGGCTGCGAGATGAGCTAATAGATTATGGTTATTCTCAAATTGATACGGTTTTTTATCCGCCAATTCAACAAGGCTCTTCATATATTATCCCATCAATTGATAATGGAGTTGGTATTGTCAATTATCGAGGTTGGGGAGATGCAAATGGTTGGCATTATCCAGAGTTCCATGTCGATAATGTAAATGAATTAAACAATGGATGGTTAACTCCTGTCTTTATGAGCTATGTTTGCAATTCAAATGATTTTGCTAATAATGTAGATCCTTGTCTTGCAGAAGCAGTTATAAGGGGAGGAACACCAAATGTTCCAAAAGGTGGTGTTGCGTTTATAGGACCATCTGATTTACATACAAGCACTAAGTATAATAATGTGATTAACGCTTACATGTATGATGCCATGCTTAATAAAGATATTACCGAGCTTGGTCCGGCTATGCAGGCCGGACAAAACGGTTTAACTAAAGAATTTCCGGCTCAAAGTGGACCTGGTGAGGCCCAAGAATTTTATGCACACGTCTACAACATTCTTGGTGATCCATCACTTTCAGTGTATTTGGATACTCCTAATCAATTTCAAATAATGATCGATCAAATCAATTCTAATGATGGTGCTGTCAAATTAGAGGTTTTAAATTTATCAGGAAACCCAGTAGAGGACGTAATTATCAGCATAATGGTTGATGATGAGATTTTAACGAAAGGCAAAACAGATTCTGATGGAATTTTTATTTCAAAAATTAACGTTGAGGAAATTTTAGAAGTTGGAATATATGCGAATAAAAACGGTTTTATACAAGGCTATAAATCTGTTTCAATATCATCTAACTTAAGCCCAATATCCATTTCTGAGCTAAATGTAGACTCTGGCTTAAATGAAATACCAACAATGGGTGAAGAATTTAGCTTCTCGCTTCAAGTCAAAAATAACTTGAACGTACAAACAGAGGAGATAAATGGTTTGTTGACTTTTTCAGGTATTACTGAACCGAGTAATTTTCCTATTTCAATACCATCTCTAAGTACTAATGAATCATACTTAATTGAAAATATTAATTTAATAGCCTATCAGACTCCATATTTAAATGCAATACATGGTGAGTTAAAAGATGATGATGATCCACTACTTGATGTTATAATAAACTGTAGATCACCACTACTTATTCCTACTTTTATTAATGAAGGTACACCTGATGCTTCTTTTAATCCAAGTCTTGAAATAACTAATTATTCCAAAACCCATCATTCGGATATTTATGTTAAAATATCTTCCATTTCAGATGGAGCATCTGTTGAAAGAATCGATGATTATAATTTACTTTCTACATTTTCACCTTATGGAACGTCAATTGAGGAATTGAATTATCAAGTACAGCTAGAAAATATCGCTTATGGAAGTGAGATTACATTTCTAGTAGAATTTCAAAAAAATAATATCAACATACATAACTATCAATTGCCAATTTTAATCACTCCAACTAATGATAATCTACCAGTAGCTCCCAGTAATTATGGTTATTGGGCGTATGATGATTTAGACATTGATTTTATTCAGGTTCCAACATTTGATTGGATTGAGTTAGATCCAGAATATGGTGGAATTTATGATAATCACTATCAATTAGATGATGATGATCACGTTGATTTAACATTACCGTTCAGTTTTAGATATCATGGAATTAATTATGATCAAATTACTGTTAGCTCGAATGGCTGGGCCTCTTTTGAACCTTGCGATATTGATTACTTTTGGAATATGTCAATTCCAATGTACATGGGGCCAAAAGCATTATTAGCCCCCTTCTCTGATGATTTAGAGACAATAGATTCAGACGGAGATGGGAATATTGATGTTTGGATAAATGTTTTTACATTTTTTGATGAAAATGCAGGGAAATTTATCATTGAGTGGTCCAGAGCTCTTAATGGTTATGATGAATTAACAGAGGAAACTTTTCAGATTATTTTGTATAATCAAAATTCAAATCCTACACAAACCGGAGATGGTGTCATAGAATTTCAATATTTAGAGATTGATGATGTTGATGTTACTAAAAATTATTCTACCGTTGGTATTGAAGCACCAGAGAAAAATTATGGTTTACAATATGCATTCAATAATGTTTATGCACCAGGTGCAGCCCCTTTAGAGGATAATCGTATTATAAAGTTTACAACCGAATCACCAGAAAATTTTATTGCTGCTTTAGAGGTTGAAAATTTAAATTTTCCGACTCAATCACTGATATCCAAAATTTATCCTAATCCATTTAATCCAATTACAAATTTCAATGTTAATGTATTGAATGCTGAAAATATCAAAGTTCAAATCATAGATATATTAGGAAAAGAGGTTAAGGTCATAAAAAATGCTAAAATGGTGCCAGGGGAATATAAAATGATTTGGGATGGAAGGAATAAATTTGGAAATTTAGTATCATCAGGGACTTATTTTTTGTCTGTCAGTTCTAAAACTGATACAGAATTGAAAAAAGTGTTATTTTTAAAATAGAAGGGTGCATGATTAAGATATGAAAAATATTGAAGTTAAAGTTTATTCAACAAGTTGGTGTCCATCTTGCGATTATGCTAAAAGACTCCTGGATGAGAAAAACATTCCTTACGAAAATATCAATATTGAACAGAAAGGTTGGAGCAGGGAGGATTTATTTAATTTGACAGGAGGGAGAACTGTTCCTCAAATCGTGATAAATGGTAAATCAATTGGTGGTTATGATGATCTTCTTAAACTAGCTAGTGAAAATAAATTAAAATTTTAGCAAAAAAACTTTTGATCGTTTTTAGGGTTCCATGTTTATTATTAGCCCTTATTTCTCTTTTTCAATGTTCGAGTAAAAAAACAAAACAATTCGTTATTACTGACATATATTCGGTTGATTTAATTATTTATGATAATATGGAATGGAAAAAACTTGTTAAAAGGGAACACAAGGATTTAGAAAAAATAATGAAGAGAGAACTGAATCTTTTCCGCAATCAAGATATAGATTTTTATAATATTTTGGAGTCTAATTATGAAGATTTAAAACTTTCTTTGTTTCAAAATGATAGCCTTACAAAAGAGTTAATAAAAATTATCAAAACAATGAAAAAAGCTAAAATAGATGATCTTGATGAATATGCTGAGGATACTGATGAATCGTTTCGTTCAATGATTAGATTAGAATCTAATGCAATTGCTAACAGTAGAAATAATTATTTAAGTAATCGTGAGTCATTGATATCTTTATTTAGTCAGGTTGATAAGAACCTTTTTTTTATAAAACAGGGAGTAATTCAATACCAGTCAGTTTTGCCTGATTTAAAATTTAAAAAAATAAAAATCGAACAATCTCTTGATAGGTATATGAATATACTAAATGAAGTTTTGTTTGATAAAGAAAATTCGGAATATTCAGCATTTATTATAGATGCATCTAAAAAAATAGAAAAGTGGTTGAAACAAATGAATGCATTTGAAACATT
>CACLYL010000023.1 GCA_902611135.1 uncultured Fidelibacterota bacterium
TGTAGGAGGGATTTTTAATTATGAAAAGCTTAGTCTTAATATTTTTAATTGGATTGGGATTAGGGCAGAAATATGATCCTAACACCGGAATGTTATTAGATGATGATCCTTGTAAAAGCGAAAGATTTTTAGAACTTGATAGACAATTCTCTGGTAATGAATTTGAGCTTTGGTCTGATTCTGAAAAAGATGAATGGAGGATTCTTTTAAGAAAATGTAGGGAGTTCTCTAGAAATCAAAATATTAAACATCTTAGTCAAAACTTTATTATGGTAGATGGAATAAAATATATTAAAGCTGAATCTGATAAATTAGTAAAAAACAATAATGTTTGTGAAAAAGCAATTGAAGATGCTAATAGTTTTGAGTCCCCATTTTGGTATCTTGGCGGGATAATGTATTATTTTGGGGTTCCTGCATACATAATATCTAAACCTAAACCAAATCAAGCAATATTATCAAACATGGTTCTTGAAGAAAAATTAGTTTACGAGGAATGCTACATTGATGCTGCTAAAAATTTAAGAGCAAAACGAATGTTGCTCGGTTGTGCTGGAGTATTACCTTTTGTGATTTTAATGTCTTCAATTTAATGAAATAAAACCTGAATTTGGTCAATTGATAATGAAATTTTGACTTTATCTATAATCTCTGATGATGCTAACTCTTGAACAGTCCTTATCGGAAACAAACAATAACTTTTTATTTAAATAAACAAATCATAAACTATCAAAATTTCCCAAAGACATATAGAAATCAAAAGAAAGTTTGTTTTTTATTAATTAGTTGATCATTAGATTTAATTATGAAAAACATAGTTGGTGGAATAGGAGTTATAGCACTTATTATAGTACTATCTGGAGCTTACTTTATTTTTG
Organism: uncultured Fidelibacterota bacterium; assembly: GCA_902611135.1. Lineage (GTDB taxonomy): Bacteria > Fidelibacterota > Marinisomatia > Marinisomatales > UBA1611. Next base: position 879 of record CACLYL010000023.1, read on the forward strand.
AAAATAATTTAGAAGAAAGTGCATATGAATTAATTAATAAAAATTTGTGGTTGGGCTTTCCATTGGTATTAGTTGGATATATCGCTTTCGAGAATATCAAAAAGAGGTTTGGAAAGCAGATTATGGATTCTGACTATTTCACAGAAAAAATGATGGAATCAAAGGAAGAATCTAAAAGTGAAAGATTATGGTTTTTCTTTCACTATCTAAATGGTAGGTGCCCATATTGTAATAATAATTTTCTTAGCGAACATATATCAAAAACGCATTTAGCCTCTGATAAAATTTTAAGATGTTCGAAATGTAAATCACTATGTATCAAGACATTTCCAGATAAATGGGTTTTTACTCCCACTTATTTGGCAGGGGGAATTGTATTTTTATCGGAAATAGCAGGACAACATGAAAGTAAACTAATGATAGGTTCAGTTTTCTTTAGTCTATGTTTATCTTGGATTATATCAAAAATTTGGATAAATAAGGAATATATTGAAGGTTAATAAGATAAAAGTCTATCTATTCTTACCTCTATCGTTGCTGACAGTATGGGGTTGTGCAGATATGTTATTGGATTCATATGATGAGAATTTTAATAACTCAGTGACTTTATGGAATGTAGAATATTCAATAAAAAATACTACTGGAGTAAACCTTTCTGATGGTGGGCTAAGAAACTTTAATTTAAATCGCCAATTGCTTCTGTAGAATCTAAGTTACATTTTTACATATCTATATTACGATCTACTTTATGGTTATTTTATGTTTATATGATGATGATTAGATTAGGATATGGATATTGATAATATTAAGAATAAACTAAAAAGATTTGCTCAAGAGAGGGACTGGGAACAATTTCATAGTCATAAAAATTTTGCTATGGCAATAGCAGGAGAGGTAGGAGAATTATCTGAAATTAATATGGTTACTATGAAAGTTTATTTTAGTTTTTAGTGATAAAATGAAATGGTTCGGTAACCTGCCTCTAGATCTTAACTATAAAAGTGATTCTACACGATTTTATGATCCTATTGGATTTGTGATATTATCGAATGCTATCCTATCCATTTTTGCAAATATATTTTTTAAATTCTTTAAATGATTAATAAACGTATTACTTTATTACTACTAATCGGAATGGTTTATGGGCAATTTTATAAAGTTGACGACTATGTTAAACATTTAGGTGGGACGTTTTGTGAAAATGAAAACCTTGAATGGTCATATTCACCGCAAAAGTCAAACGAGGTAATTTTTATTTCTTCATTTGCAACTTGGTGAATTCCCTGCCAGACTGAGTCTCAGCAAATAGAAAGGATTTACAGAAAGTTTAAAAATATGGGAGTAGAGGTCATAGGAGCTGGAATGGATTGGAATAATCCATACAGTTGTGAGCAATGGTCTGAAAAACATAATATCACATATCCACTATTAGATGATTCAAGAGGAGAGAGAATTTATAATTACTTTGGTAACGGAGTAGTTCCGTATAATATAGTAATTGATAGAAATGGGCAATTAATTTATTCTGAAGGAGGATTTAATAAAGATGAGATTGTAAATGCAATAAAAGTTGGATTAAAAGTATCAAAAAAAGAAAATTTGCTTTCAAAAAACATAAAATTAGAACAATATAAGAAAACAGGATATGATCAACTTAGAAAGAACAAAGGATTTAATTGAAAAATGTTTTTTATGTGTGCCGCCCCAACTTCATGGTTTTTTTTGCGAGATAGGTTATAGATTTACTTATAAAAATACCAACGTTAAAATGATCATGTACGGATTAACTTGCGGTTTAATATTATGAATTACAAAATATTCTGCTGTAATTAAAAGAGGATTAGTAATGATAAAGCAGTTTCGAGCCTTCATAATAAAAAATATTAAATACTTTATGTATGTATGTATTATTCTAGCTATCAAGGAATGGGCAGATCTGTTTAGAGGTGATGTGGATATAGGCAGACTAATTCTGAATACCTTTTTAGCATTCTATTTTTGGGGTTTGTCAACTGGAAAGTTTGAATTTAGAGAATAAGGTTGGATTTGTTAAATAGAAATTGTTTTAGGATAGGCTACAAATCCTAATGAACAGTTAATTATTAGTAAATATTCCAATCTATTGCTAATAATCATATAACTATTTGCTTTTGAGAGCCATATTTTTTGCTTCTTAATTATAAAATTTATATTATTGGTAAATATAAAAAAGGATTTAACATGTTTTATAGAGTTGCAAAGTTCAAACATGAATTAGGTAAAACTGATGAAATAATGGAATTTTTTAAAAGTAATGAAGATACTTTCAAATCAAGTGAAGGACTAAAGGGCGTTTTCTATTTTAACTCGAGCGAAAAGGAAGTTGTAGGTGTAGCTATGTGGGAAAGTAAAGAACATTTTGATCAATCCGCGGATCGTATTCAAGGCGTAATGTCAGGTATAATGAAACTAATAAGTGGTCCACCAGAAATATCTGAGGGTAATTCTGGTTATAAATTTGATAGAGATTAATCATTATTTAGGGTTGATTAAAATTATCGCTTAAGTATAGGGCTTAATTATTTCATATACTATCATATTTATTCATTAATAATCAAAAAGTTGATCCACTTTTTAATCCAACCAAGATAGGCGTATGAGTTTTTAAGTAATAGTGTAGATCTCCCTTCCGCACCAAGTAGTCAAAAGAAAGTTTAATTTTATTTATATTTAATATATAGTTTTAAAAAATCTTTAAGGAGAGATTATAATTCATGAGATTTTTATCATTTCTATTATTTATGGGATTGGATGTGGGTCAAAAAAATTACTGTTTTGAGCACATATATGAAAAGATGGTATTTTTAATAAAAGTATAGTGGTGAGGTTGTAGATGATAAAATATATGAATCTAGGGATGGTATTGATGTCGAATTAGGAATTATAAAAAACGGATTAAAAGAAGGGAAATGGGTTAACTGGTATTCTTATGATAAAGTAAAAAGAGAAACTTATTGGGTTAACGGTAGCCCAATGACCTGCTATAAATTCAGAAGAAATGGAACTGTAGAAATAGTTACTAATTATAAAAATGAAAAGAAACATGTAAAGACTTTCTTTGACAAGACTGGGAAAATAGAAAAATATAAAATGGAATATTTAAATGGGAAAGCCTATCATGGAAGTGGGCGGATAGGATTTTATATTTCTCCACCCGATATTAAAGTCTTTGAATATCTATCCAAAAATTCTACATTATGAAAAAGGAAAACTCATAAGAACAGAGTATCTATCTAAAGCAAGCAGGGATGTAATCAAAACAACAATACCTTGGCATATAAAGCGTTCTGTGTTTAAACCCATTGTTTGGATTGCTCACAATTATAAAAGGTTAAAATCATGCGTTAACACATGTTCCTCTACGTACGGTTTTTATGTGCTGCTAACATAGAGCGATGTTAGCAAATTTTATTTTATTCCTTTGTTTAGTCTTATTTTTTTCATTCAGTTCAATATTACTAGGGTTTTCGTTTTACTTTTTCAACCTAAAAAACTTAACCTAATTTTGAAAAACAGGGGCTATACCATTGATCCAAAAATTTTACTCATTCTAAAGCAATTTTTCTAAAATTTTAGGAGGTTGCGTATTTTACTGTGTCTTGTTATTTATAGCTTATTATAGGATGATTATACTATAGATAGTTTTGATTTAAATAGGATTATTCAACCAAATTCTGATATGAACTTCCTTAAAATATACTCTTCATAAACGATAAAAAAACCAAATACTATTTCTTGGTCGTAGTGGTCAGAGGTTTGATTATTACTGGTTTAGGATACTCACTGTTTTTCATCGGAGTTACAGGTGGATAGTCAAGAATTAAAGAGGATAAAAGATAGTGTTTATCAAGAAGGTATGTCCGAACTAGACATGAAAGAAAGATTGTATGAAAAACTTGATAAGATACTTGAGGGAAAAGATAGGTTGTATCTGAAGATGGTTCAACTTGAAATCGATAACATTAAAGAGTTTGATGAGATGTATCCTGATGATAATTTGTGGATTGAGAAAAGACAAAATGCAAATTTAATTGACAATATTGATGATGAAGAAAATCTTGGTTGTCAGAGTGGAGATGATGACGGAAGGGAACTGAACTTCGGTTAGTTATCTTTTATAAAGACACTATCTAAATAGTGATTTTTTACATTTAAAAAATTAATAACACAGGAATAAAAATTATTTACTAATTTTTAATGATATTGAACCTTCAGGAGGGTGTTTTGAATCATATATTAATAAATATTAAAAAAAATCTCACCATCAAGAATTTATTGAGCGATTCTTCATCTAGGATATTCCTCTTCTCTAGTTTTTTTATTATTTATCGTCTTTTTTTTGATAAACCCATTAATAATACCATCTTGATTATTTTCTTTTTAACCTTTGGAATTACCCTATATGGTTTGAGTTAAGATAAAGATGTCAAAATTTTAGAATCAGAAAGTAAATGAAAAAACTCAATACATTATTATGTGTATTACTTTTAATTCTAAATGGATGTTCAACATCAATTGATTTAAAAATTGATCTTGGAAGGAAAAAATCAGTGGATTACAACTTACCTTTTTAAAGAGGTGGTTCATATTATAAGATCAATTCTGAAAAACCTTATTCTGGTTACATAATTAAGAAATATGAATCTGGTCAATACAGTATGAAGGGTGAAATGAAAGATGGAAAGTTTGTTGGAGATTTAACCAAATGGTATCAAAATGGACAAATTAGTTATATAGGTACTTACGAAGATAGAAGAGAGATATCCAGAAAATTATGGAACGAGGATGGTTCTATAAGGGAATGACTGAATGAAAGACAATGAAAATAACATTAACACTAAATCAGAAAAAGTTTCAAAACTAACCAAAGAAGATGGACAGTCAGAAAAGTTGGAAGGAGAGGAATAAAGGTGAAAAAAGGTTTCAAACCCTTATTTAGTAAAGATGTAAATGATCCATCAGAAAGAGATCATGATTAAGAAAAAAGAAGATAGATGGTAGGGTTTCTAATAATTTTATCATTAATTTTTTACTTTATTTGGAAAAGGAAAGGTTAAATGAAAAAAGAATATCAAAGTCCTTTTTTAGATAACAGGGAAAGTTTATTTGAAAATGAATTAGGGTTTGTTATTTATGATGGATTTCCGGTCTCCCAAGGTCATTGTTTAATTATTCCTAAACGAGTTTATCCAGATTACTTTGATTCAACACCATAAGAATTAAAAGGTTTGAATGAATTAATCTTCAAGACTAAAGAGTTTCTTGATAATAAATACAAGCCTACAGGGTACAACATCGGTGTTAATTCTGGAGGAGATAGTGGTCAGACAGTTTTTCATCTACATATACATCTTATACCAAGATATAAAGGTGATGTTGAAGATCCAAAGGGTGGTGTTAAAGGGGTTATTCCTTCAAAACAGAAGTTTTGATGAATCAATATATAAAAGATTTAGTTGAGACTATCCACGAATGTAAAATGATAAACACCTATAAAATGAGTTGGTGTAGGTCACTTGTAGAATGGAGTGTTAAAAATCAAAATAACAATCAAGTCCACTTTAATGAGTTATCTCCATTGATTTTTAAATATTATTGGAATCAATCTATTTTCTTTAATCTGATTCAAGGTTCAAACCCATTAGAGAAACCGACGATTCATCAAATTGTATTAACAGAAATAGAAAGGTATCAAAATAAATATATTAACAAACCTTAGGTGTCCTCAAGGATTTAGAACAAGGTTGAGATAGACATTGACTCAATTAATACTTGTCTACGAAGATATGTAAGTAAACTTTTTGATAAAGACCAAAAATTTTATCAACTCAGTTCTGATGGATTTTCATTAAAATTATTTCATCCAGAATTATTAGTAGAATATTCAAATATACTTTTTCAGTTGATTAATTATCGGTGGACAAGAGAACTTGAAAAGATTAATTCTTCACCAAGAATTTCTAAAAAAGTTATAGATGGATATAGAGAAGACATTAAAAGAACAAGTGGATTAAGTAGGAAGTTTGGAAGGTTTATTGAAATTGAAAACCCGAAGAAGAAATGTTTTATAACTGGAGAAACAATTCAGGATGGAGACCTTTCTATTGACCATGTAATCCCTTAGTCATACATTTATTCAAATGACTTATGGAATTTAGTTTTTGTAAGTAAGTCAGAAAATTCATTAAAAAGTAATATAATACCATCACAACAAATGACTGAAAAATTGGAAAAAGGAAATAAAAAACTACTAACCCTATTAAGAAAAAATGACACACAAAATAATCATTCTGAAGAATTACAGTTTTGCATTGAAAAGGATTTGGTTAGAAACTTTTGGATAGGGTGTAAGGGATGAAAAAACTCCTTCCATTATTATCTGTATTATTTTTTATTTATTGGGGTTGTGAAGAGTTTGAGGAGAAAAAATGAAAGGTTTAGTTTAAAAGTATGGAAAGTATTTTTGGGTATTACCCCTATTGGTTTCTTTTAGAGAGTTGTATCAAATAATCTACGGAACTATGGGAGATGTCGTGGACCTCATTTTCTTCGTTGGATTGAGTTATTACTTTTGGGGAATGTCTGTGGGGAAATTCAAAGGTGAATTAATGTATGAATGGATAAGTGGTATATTTGGTTTAAGTGGAGGACGGGGTTTCTCTATTTTTTTAATTCTACTTCTTAGTCTTGTCGGATTCATCAGTTGGAAAATGGGTGATGACCACTTTGGTGAACACGAGTAGAATAGATAGATAAAAATCTATAGTTTGATAAAAACCTTAACACTATCGACATAATGATGATTACCATCATCCAGACTTTTTCTTTCCATCCCTTTTGTTCGTATATAACATACAATCTAAATACTCAAATCCATCATCGGTTATTGAGTGTATCTTTCTACAAGTGGTACAAAACCTTACCTTTCTTTCGTCGTCAAAATATTTTACTTTTCGCATTTCACATTCCTTTTTTTACTTTTTCCTTATCCAAGTCTTTCTCTTTCTCCTTGTTCTCATCGTAATGAAATTCGACTCTTAGGTTTTCAATAGTTCTTTTGTATCTATCCAATAGACTTTGTCTTTTGTCTATATGTTTTTCAATATTATGTACATACGAACTATAAAATTCTTTACCTTGACTTGTAGTCCAACCATTATCATTTAAATATATAGTTATCTGATTGTAGTTAAGACCCTCTCTTCTGAGTCGTTTTATTTCTCTATGTAAACTCTTTATGTCTTTTGGTATTTTTTGTTCTAATAGACTCCCACTCAGAACTTTTATTGTATAATGAAGGAATGGAGAGTGATTCTCTAAGGTTCTATTATATTTAATACTACCGTACCGATTGTGTATGTCGTGGGATGATGGGTAGATTTGAGTATGAGAAAAAGAATGGATAAAAGCATCTTTGAAAACGATCAGCAGTTATTTTTAAAATTTCAATATCTTTACAACAAATAATTAAATGGATAATCAAATGAATGGAAAAAAACTAGAATTACTTTATTTATTAAAAACACATTTTTTTCTTATAACACTATTTTTATTTATTGCACAGTGCACGAAAAACTATTCGCCCACAAAATATTCAATAGAACAATTCTACCAAAACAACAGGATAGGCGGTGGTGCTTTTTCCAATGATGAGACTAAACTTTTGGTTAGCAGTGATGAATCAGGAATCTTTAATGTTTATGAAATTGATATTTCTTCAGGAAAAAAAACACAAAAGACATTCTCGGAAAAGGAATCTTTTTTTGCTATTGATTATTTGCCAGGTGCTAATCAGATTTTATATTCTGCTGATAAAGGAGGTGATGAATTAAACCACATTTACTTAATGAACGAGGATGGCACAACGACCGATCTTACTCCTGGTGAAAATGAAAAAGCAAGTTTTGCTGGGTGGAGCGAGAATAAGAAGTCGATGTATTTTATATCGAATAAACGCAATCCCCAGTTTTTCGACTTTTATAAAATGAATATTGAGAATTGGGAATCTGAAATGCTTTATAAAAACGATAATGGTATTAATATTTCCAATATGTCAGAAGATGAAACTTGGTTAGCATTCAGCCAAACTATTACAACTAGTGAAAACAAACTTTTCCTTACAAATAGAATCAATAACTCTACAATTGAATTATCTGATAAACCAGGTAGTTATATTGCATCGGGCTTTAGCAAAGACAATAAATATTTCTTTTTTATTACTGATGTAGGTAAAGAGTTTGCCTACTTGGTTAAATATGGAATTGAGACAAAAGAGCAAGAAGTGTTATTCCAAACCACTTGGGATGTGATGTATAGCTATTTAAGTAGAAATGAGAAGTATCGAGTTATAGCTATAAATGAAGATGGGAAAAACACTCTTTTCATTAAAGATTTAGTTAATAATTCAGACGTCTATTTTCCTGAAATACTCGATGGGGATATTATAGGAGCCAGCTTTTCCGAAAGTGAGGAGAAAATTCGCTTAACTATTGGTACCTCAAAAAGCCCAAATAACATTTATGTGTATGATATAGGTAGCAAGAAATTGATGAAGCTTACCGAAACTTTGAATCCCGAAATAAATGCCAATGATTTGGTTGCTGCTGAAGTTGTAAGATATTCATCGTTCGATGGTCTTGATATTCCCGCCATTAACTATAAACCTTTAGATGCATCAAAAAGAAATAAAGTGCCAGCTTTGGTTTGGGTTCATGGTGGTCCTGGAGGACAAAGTCGCACAGGTTATTCATCTCTCATTCAATATTTGGTAAATCATGGGTATGCAATTCTTGCTGTAAACAACCGCGGAAGTAGTGGTTACGGTAAAACATTCTTCAAAATGGATGACCTTAATCATGGAGATAAGGACCTTAAAGATTGTATTTGGGGAAAAAAATGGTTACAAGGTCAAGATTATATTGATACAGAAAATATTGGAATTATTGGAGGTAGTTACGGTGGGTATATGACTATGGCTGCAATGACATTCACTCCAGATGAATTCAAAGTCGGTGTTAATATCTTTGGAGTAACAAATTGGTTGAGAACATTAAAATCAATTCCTCCATATTGGGAATCTTTTCGAAATGCACTTTACAAAGAAATGGGTGACCCTACTACAGTTGATTCTATTAGGCTGTATGAGATTTCTCCGGTATTTCATGCTCATAAAGTAAAAAACCCAGTTATGGTACTTCAGGGCGCAAATGATCCACGTGTCTTAAAGATAGAATCGGATGAAATTGTTGCAGGCATTGAAGCAAACGGAGTCACTGTTGAATATGTTGTTTTCGATGATGAGGGACATGGTTTTCGAAAAAAAGAAAATGAAATTGAAGGCTATGGAAAGATTTTAACCTTTTTAGAGACATATCTAAAAGGTGAAGGAGAAACTTCACAAAATTAGATAAATCAACGTCTATTCGTCATCCAGCCAATTTAAAATAGAAGAGAGTGCTTGAGCCTCATAACCTGAAGGACGGAATTTCGAATCCTGCCGGGCGCACTTGTTAGCAATACCATGTTTCTCATCTATGAAGCCTATTCAATTTTGATAGGGCCTCATTATTCATGATTTCCATATTTTGTTCTATTATTACTAAAAAGAGGACACACAAATGGAGGACACCGTTGTGGTAGTATAAATCCTTCTTCTTCTCAAATAGTTAAAAGAAAGCCTGATTTTTTTCGCGGGATTATGGGGAGATTTAGGTATATATCTATGTAATTTAATTAGATAAAAAGGTTACTACTCGCAACAAATTTCGATTAAAAAATACCAATTATATCAAAAGTTATGGTTGCGTTTATGTCGGTAAATCTAACAAGAGAGCTTGAAATAAAATTTGAAAAGTACAATGATGGATATAAAGCAAACTATTTAGCCAAATTATATGGTATAAAACTCTCTCCGGTTTTTTATGTAAATATAACTCCATACCTAATAGAAAAGATGCTGAGAATATTGAATCTATGCTCAGAAAAAAATTGAGACTAAAACACATTGGAGTTTGGTTCCTTAAATAAGAACATCAAACAGTTGAAATAATTTTACTGGTCCAATCAATAAAAGTTTTAGTTTTATTGTTTTCAAGTAAGTTATTTTTATTTATGCTTAAATCATTTTTTTCAGCCTATTTAATTTTTTTTTGTTTTGCTTTATTTTTTTTCTCATGTAACAAAACTAATTCAAGTACCTTTATACATTCACCATCAGAAAATATTAAGATTCATATTAATTGCGAAAAAGAAGTTACATACCAAGTAAAATTTAATAATAAAGTGGTAATTAAAGAATCTTCATTGGGAATTAATTTTAAAGATGGGGAAAAGTTATTTTCTGAACCTAACATTGTAAACATAAATGAAACTAGAATTGATGATTCATGGAATCTTTTATGGGGGGAGGAAAAAAGGATTCGTAATCATTACATCGAAAAAACTATATCTATTGAAAATAGAGGCAACAAATTGCTGATTGACCTTATTTTTAGAGCCTACGATGATGGGGTTGCATTTCGATATAATATTAAAAATAAGGAAGGAAAAAAACAAAATATTATAATAACTGATGAAATAACTCAATTTAATTTAATTGAAGATTCGGAGGTATGGTGGACTCCTGCATATGGTAAAAATAGATATGAAGAATTATATCATAATTCTACAATAAGCAAAATGGATTCATCCCATACCCCATTAACTATAAGATATTCAGATGGTGTACACATGAGTATACATGAGGCTAACTTGATCGATTATTCAAGTATGCAAATATTTTATAGTGATAGAAATAAACTTAATTGTGACCTTGCTCCTTGGAGCAATGGTGATAAAGTGAGATTAAAACTTCCTTTTCAAACACCTTGGAGAACCATTATAATTACAAATTCTGCAAAGGAGTTAATTACCTCATATTTGACATTAAATTGTAATGAATCCAGAAGTGCTGATGACTTTTCTTGGGTGAGACCATCAAAGTATATTGGCATTTGGTGGGGAATGATATTGGGAAAATGGACATGGGGCGAAGGACCTAAGCATGGAGCTACTATGAAAAGGAGCAAAAACTATATTGATTTTGCTCACAAGCATGGGTTTGATGAGGTATTAATCGAGGGATGGCAATCAGGTTTTGAAGGTTGGTTTAGTGAAGATTCAGTTACGGTTAGTTTCACAAAGTCTATCTCTGATTTTAACCTGGAGGAAGTTCAGGAATACGCTATATCTAAAGGGGTTTCGTTACAAGGTTATCACGAAACGTCTGCAGGAACAAAAAATTACCTCGCTCAAATAGATTCAGCTTTTAGTTTATTAAACAAACTGAAAATAAAAAATGTAAAAATAGGACAAGTTGGCTCTTTGCTAGATAATTCAGAATATCACTACGGGCAATATGGAGTGGAGTATTTTCGAAAGGTTCTTCAAAAGGCTGTGAAATACAAATTAGGTGTAAATTTTCACGAGCCTGTAAAAGATACTGGAGAAAGAAGAAAATATCCTAATATGTTGACCAGAGAGGGTGCAAGAGGTATGGAGTTTAATGCATGGATTGATGGTAATCCACCTAACCATACAACTATCCTACCATTTACCAGATTATTAAACTCTCCTATGGATTTCACACCTGGAATTTTTGATTTAAAATTTGAAAACATTGATGCAGACATAGAATTAGAATTTCCTGTAACATTTACAGTAATCGATAGTGGGAACGGATACGATAGTTTATTATTTGTTTCAGGCGAATCCTACTGGAGAAGAAAAAGTATGACTCCTGATACAATTCACCACGGAGAAAAACCAGCTCATGTTTGGAAAATTAAACAGATGTGTCAAGTAGGCGAATGGGAGTGGGGTGTAGTAGCAGATCATTCTTCTTTAAAAAGTTACAATATTTGGTTACCAGATTTGATAGGAAGTGAAAAAAATTTAAAATTTAAAGTATTACCTAATGGATCAATCAAAGGACAAACAAAAATAGTATTAAAATCGAATAAAATAGACTTTTCAAATATTTATCATTCAAAAACAAATGAAAAAGTTAAAAGGCAGCGAGTCAGTACAACCTTGGCTAAACAATTAGCATTATATGTTGTCATTTATAGTCCTTTACAAATGGCATCAGATTTTATAGAGAATTACTACAAAATTTCCGCTTTTAATTTCATAAAAGATGTACCTGTATCATGGGATTCCACTGTAGTTATAAATGGTGAGATTGGTGAATTCATTACTATTGCAAGAAAAGACAAAGACAGTAAAGATTGGTATCTTGGAAGCATTACAAACCAAAATGATAGAACCTTTAAAATAAGTCTTAGCTTCTTAAATAAAGGCGAGTATAAAGCAACTATTTATAAAGACGCAGAATTTACCGATTGGGCAAAAAAACCTAATGAATATGCTGTTGAAAATAAATTTTATTCACGAGATAGTACTCATTTAATCGATCTTGCCAAAGGAGGAGGTCAAGCAATTAAATTTGAATATATGCTAGATTAGATTAACAGTTATGATAGACTCAATCAATATTAAGTTCTTTGATCTATAACTCTGGAGCATAAGATCGCAGGTACAAATCCTGCCGGGCGCACTGCTCAGAAATACCAGTTTTTTCTAAATAAAATCCTCGATTAAATATCGGAGATTTTTGTTTTTATAACCTTTTTATCTTGTCTGTAATTGTCAAATATAGCTAAAAAGGGGACACAAAACCGGGTACACACTTTTAGTTTTTAAATGGAAATATGAAGCTCCCCTCCGCAAAAAGTAATCAAAAGAGAGTCTATGATTAATTAATTTCTGATATACAATTTCAACAAATCTTTTAGGAGGGATTATTGTGAGATTAATGAAAAATAAAATAATTGGTTTAATAATTGGAGAATTAATCTTATTTGCTGCTATAATTGGAGCTGAGACTTTAGCTTTTGCTAATGGAGCTGCAGGGGGGGTTACTATGCATTTTTTGACTTTAATTCACTTGTAATTGTTCTGGGTATTGGTTGGGGCATCACATTAATGCAAGAACACGCAATTGAAAAAAATCAATATAGAAAAACGCTTTATAAAAATCATGTTTTAGGTGGATGGATTGGTTTCATTATAGGCATAATTCTATGGTTACATTGATTAGCAGGGATGACTGAAAATAAATCAGATATATTTTCATATAGTAAAATTTTTTTGGGATTGGCATATGCTATGGTACCCATATTCTATGGCTATTTATGTGGTGCAATAACTAATGCGGCTTTAACTAAAACTGTATAAAATAAGGATAGTGTAAATGATTCTTTTTTTGGAAAAATATTGAAATGATACCTTTTTTTAATGTAATCTTTTTATACTATTCCACATGCGCAAAGGAGTGAAAAGAAGGCCTATTTTATGTTTATAACATGATGAGTAGATCATGGCTCTTTTAAATTTGTAATATCAATTAATTTCTTTAGTTAATAGATATGGAAAGGAATTTATTTTATGAATGCAGGATTATTTTTGTCAGAATCTATCCAAGCTTCAACCCATGGTGGCAGTTTAGTCTCTAAAAAATTTAAATTAAAAATTTTTGCAGCATCTTTCGATAAAACTAATTTTCCATTTTTCAAAACACCTGTTCTAGCTAAAACCGTAGATGTAATTCGATTATTATAAATAAATTCATGCAAATAATATGTCCATTTCTCATCGATAAATATGATTTTTGTCGTCATACTAAACTTTTTACCATAAGGTATTCTATATCTATATTTAGTAGATGTTCCAGCTACCGTAAAAGTGATTTTATTTTTTAATGCTATTTTAAAAAATCCTGTCCGAAATCCATGATTAAATCTTCCTAAATCTGCTAATTGTTGATACCTACCATTATTCATTTCAAAATATGGGTCTATATCGCCAACTCCACATCTCATTGAAATGATAGTTTTATCTTGAATTTTTATTTTTTTTGTTAACTTTGACTTAATGAAAGCCTTTGTTAATCTTAAAAATGGATAATTTAGCATTTATTGAACATCTTGTTTAAAATTAAAATATTTTGAGGAAAAATTATATTAAATTTAAAAAGTTGTTGCAAAAAAATTATTATTTAATAATAAGTAACCTCATGATTCATACCCTAACAGAGCTTTTTCATTTATATTCTTTACATTACATTTAAATATAGCCAAAAAATAGACACAAAAATAGTGGACACACTTTTAGTCTTTAAATGGAAGTATGAATCTCCCTTCTGCACAAAGTAGTCAAAAGAAAGTCTAATATTTGAACTTCATAAGATAATTATTAGATTTGAGTTATTTTGTAGGAGAAGTTTTAATTGAAAAAGGTTTTAATAATGTCCTTATCACTTTTCTGGTCATGTAATGATATATTTTTTCCATGCGATGTATAAATATTAGGTGATTGTTATTCCATTGAATACACAACTAAAATCAATTTAACATCAAAAGAATTAAAAACAATCCCTAACGAAATTTTTTACTAAAAAACTTAACATCATTAAGTTTATCTTGTAATAATCTTACAGAAATACAGACTGAAATAACCTCATTTACAAAACTTGAATACTTGTATTTTAATGATAATCAGATAAATAAAATGGAATATTCCTTAAGTGAATTAAACGAACTTAAATTTTCAAACATAAGTAATAATCAAATCAATGATGCAATTAATGATTCAATATGCCCATTAATAAATAATACGTATATCAATATAAATAGAAATGAAATTCAACCACCTTTACCAGATTGCGTTGATAATAATCTTCAATTCTCAGTTAATTTATGGAACAAAGAATATTCATTTGATAGTATTACTTATATATATAAAATTATTAACGGTTCGACGATCCCTAAAGAAATTAGTTTTTTAAAAAATTTAGAATCACTAACAATTCGTGAAGGTATTGGAAATATTCCTCCTGAAATTGGAATTTTATCTATATTAGAATTATTGGATTTAAGTTATAATGAATTATCGGGTGCTGTCCAAGAAGAACTTGGAAATTTAATAAACTTAGAATCCTTAAATTTAAGCGATAATCAACTTTACGGTCCCATTCCAGAAAGTTTTGAGGATCTAATTAATCTAAATAGCTTAAATTTAGGCTCTAATCAATTATCAGGTTTAATTCCTATGTTCTTATGTGAAATAGAACCTTATATCAACTTTATAAATGATCTAACATCCGTTGGTTCTAGAAATATGAATTTAACTTCAAATAAATTGTGCCCTCCTTTTCCCACATGCTTTGATACCTTAGACATAGAAGTTCTTTTAGGATTTAGTGGTAATGCGTATATGGGAATTGATTGGATTACCTCAATTCAATCTTATGTAGGACAACAAAACACAGGAGATCGTGATTTAATAAACTTTCCGGTTACAATAAAATATTAGTTTTTTTGAGTGGTATTGTACATCTCCCTCCCGCACAAGGTAGTCAAAAAGAAAGTTTTTTTCAAAATTTTAATCAATTTTATTTTTATCCGGCGTAAAGTTATAAAATTTCCCCTAGAACAAATCCTGTCTTTTTCATCGTCACACCCTTATATTGTAAAACTATTAATCCTTTTTATATTATGATTATACATTCTACTACAATACTTTCAGTCATTAAAATACTTTTGTTTGTTTCCTTATTTTTTGTTTGGGTTGTTCGCTATGAAAACATTAAAAAAGAGTTCATTTTATATAAGTTTCCTGCATGGTTAAGAGACTTGGTTGGTATTTTAAAGGTGTCTTTTTCCATCATGATTCTATTTAATGATAATTACCTTTCAACAATTGGATGTCTAGGTATTTTAGGCCTGATGGTTGGAGCAATTATGACTCATTTGAGGATGAAGAACCCATTTCAAAAGATGATACCTGCATTGTCATTATCTACAATGTTATTACTACTACTTTACTTGAGTTAAAAGTAGTTTCTATACTATCACGGCTAAATCATTGAATATTAGTTTGTCAAACTTGCTCTTTACTTATTTTAGAGGAAGCCTGTTTTGTTTTCATTTAATGATTACTAGATTATATTGATGAAAAAAAAATCAAATTTAATGACTTTCGACTTAAATATAAGCTTCAAGGAGTTCGAAATAAAATCAGGAATAATTGATATAAAAGAATATTTAAACTTAAATAAGCATATTTCTAAATCGATTACCAATATATGCAGTTTCTCCCATTACGTAAACTTTTCAGAAACTATAATTAATGGTTTTCAAATAAATGGTAGGATTGATACTGTGTTTAATCACAAACGTTTCATTCAATCTTTGAAATATCGTCAAGAAAAAAGTAAATCAAAATGGTCCGGTTACTTCACCTATCAGGACAGAGTTGATTCATTTACCTTTTATGCGCCTGATTTTCAGTTGGTAGAGAATGGTCAATAATCTGAATTTCTAACTTTATAAACTTTATATACAAATGCTAACAATAGATTAATCCAAGACCAAGATCAATCAAATATATCACTGTAATTTTTATCTTTTTCCTTTAAAGTGGTATTGTAAATCCCCCTTCCGCACAAAGTTGTTAAAAGAAAGTCTAAGCTTTTAATTTTGTAAAATAATATTTACATTGAAACAATCTTGTAGGAGGGATTATTAAATGAAAAATTTATATCTGATAATTTTGTTATTTTTGTCAAATCAATTGTTTTCCCAAAATAATCACATTTATGGGGAACTACTAGGTCCTGGACTTATGGCATCGATTAACTATGAGAGAAATTTAGACAATAATATTTTTGTAAGGACAGGTTACGGCTATTTCTCTGTTGAATCAACCTCAAATAGCATGTTCTCAATTTCTAAAACAACGCTTACCGTTAACCCTTTGATCCTTGGTATCCATTACATTCGAGGTATTAGAGGGAATTGGAAATTAGACGCTGGTGCTGGTATATCATATTGGATTATAAAAATAGAGGGGGATGAAGAGGGAAATACAACTTTTGGGGACCTTTCAATTGATGTAAAAGGATCTTATCCGATGGCTTATGGATCATTTGGATTAAGGTATCAAAAACCTGAAGGAGGAATTGCAGTGAAGTTAGGTGTATCGCCTACATTTGTAAAATTAGTAGGGGAGAGTCATACTTTTGGATTTCCTCATATTAGTATAGGTTATTGTTTCCAGTAATACTAGAATATTTTATTCCTAATTACTATAACGTAAAATTTTGAATGAAAATGAATGGAGAATTTCTTAAATAGCTAAAAATTAATATTGATGTTAGTATTTAAGTTAGTATTCTTCCTATTTACAAACTTTTGTTTCTCCAATGAACAGATCTATATGGAATTGTACAAGGGAACTCAAAATATCAGGTTCATTTATTATTATTCTGATACTACGCAACATTCCAAAATAATAAAAGCTGAGTATTATCACATAGAGGGATGGAAAAATTTCGAAATTTTCTATGAAAACGGTAAGATAATTGAGTTCGATAAAGAAGGTTATAAAAGAAAAGAGGGCTATTGTAAAAGCTCCGAGGACTTTTCTTCTGCTACTCCTAACTATTATGGCTATGTATCAATCTACAACCGACGAGGTGATATGGTCTCAAAAGTTAAATATAACAATAAAATAAGAGTTAAAAGTTAACTCATTCATTTTAAACATGTGATTCTCATCACTATTAAAAAAATCAATCGATGTTATAAAATTAATAATAAGCAATTCTTTTTAGCGATTTATAAATTTGAACAAATCACAAAAGGAATATTATGACTATTTTGTTCAAAAGACTGACCTTTACACTTTTATTTATTCCTCTTTGAATAGGTCAATCAATTCATCTTAAACAATCTACTTTTTCAAGTTCTGCTGTCGTTAGTTCAGGCGATAATGCAAAACTTTCTGCAACTGTTGGTCAACTATTTTCAACTAAAATTGAATCTGGATATACTATCTTGAATTCTGGATTTTGGGGAAGTGTGGCAATGGTTATGCTTGATATAGTTGAGCTAACACCAATTGAGTTCTCTATATACAATGCTTATCCAAATCCCTTTAATCCAACAGTTAATATTGATTTTTCAATTCCTGAACCATCAAACATCAAATTAAACATTTATGATTTACTTGGAATGAAGTTTTAGGCTTTTTATAAAGAGCCAGTGAAGAAAAAAATTGTTAAAAGAGCATTTATTTTTCTTTGGAATTTTGGTGTTCCTTTAAGTATCATGTTTTGGATAGCGGTATTCATTCAGCTTTTTAATAAACCATCAAAAATATTAAAGTACATAAGTGATTATTCTTACTAAGCTTACATCGTCAATACTATATTCTTATCACTTGTTCCATCGCTTTTTTATAATATTGAAATGAACGTATTTCTTAAATTTTTTATTAATGCTTTTATAGTTTCTTTACTTTGTTTATTAAGTTATTACTTTCTAGTAAGAAAAACATTTACAGGGCAACATTTAAATGG
>CACLYL010000024.1 GCA_902611135.1 uncultured Fidelibacterota bacterium
AATGTACATTGTACTAGAAGCTGACATACCTAAACTGATGTTAAATCTAGCTTCATATAAAGATGAGATATTAGAAAATATAATATTCACATCTTTGGAAGATTCAAAATCTAATAATTTTGATTTTTTTAGCTCTTTTGAAAAAAGTATTAAAGAAAATAATTTAAAATTATCGCGTTACTATTTTGATCTGGGCTCATCATACGATGACATTATAACCTCATTAAAAGATGAGGCAGACGATGCAATAGATAGGGTTCTTGAAATTTTACAAAATCGTATTGATCAATTTGGAGTCTCAGAACCCACAATACAAAAACAAGGTAAACAGAGAATTGTAATTGAGCTTGCTGGAATTCAAGATTCTCAGCGAGCAAGAGCTTTATTGCAGAGTACTGCCCTACTTGAGTTCTATTTGGTCAAAAATCCTACCTTAACTAATGAAATCATAACTCAGTTAGATAATGATCTAAGTAATTCATCACTAGCTTTGGATATGACTAATTTAAATCAATCAAAAATCAGTAAGGGCATTGATAATTCAAAAGTTGATGTTGTCGATACCAGTAAGTCAACTACTGTATCTGATTTATTCGGAGAAACTTCAACTGAATCTGACACAAGTCTTAGTGAAGATACCATCAAAGAAGATGCTCTTTTTTCGAGTTTGTTGATTTCATTACAGGGTGATTTGGCTGTAAAAGAGAGTAATCTTTACAACCTAAAAAGATTACTAGATAGAGACGAAGTTAAAAAGAGGCTCACAGCCTCCAATGGCCAATTTTTATTGAGTAATGATTCAGAAACTTTAAAGGATGTAAGTACAAGTGATAAATTTTATAAACTTTACTTTCTTGAAAATTCTGCTGAATTAACCGGCGGTGTGGTTGAGGAAGCAAGAGCAGACCTTGGCTCTCTAGGAGGTAATTCTATTGGTCAGCCAGTAGTTTCACTAACTATGAGTAGTGATGGTTCTAGATCATGGGCTAGAATAACAGGGTCAAACATTGGAGAAAGAATTGCAATTGTATTGGATAATAAAGTTCATATGGCGCCCTCGATAAGAGAAAAAATACCTGGCGGAAGAACCCAAATTGAAGGATTTGCTGATATTGAGGAGGCCAAAGATATTGCTATAATCCTTAGAGCAGGTGCCCTTCCCACTCCAGTTGAAGTGATCGAAGAAATCGTAATTGGTCCTAGCCTAGGTTTAGATTCAATTTCGCAAGGTACTAGAGCAGTCCTAATTGGTCTGGTATTTGTTCTTACTTTTATGTTTGTTTACTACAAGCTTGGTGGCTTTATTGCCAATATTGCACTTATTTGGAATATTCTATTAGTCCTCGCTGTATTAGCTTCATTACAGGCAACCCTGACCCTACCTGGAATAGCTGGCTTAATTTTAACAGTTGGAATGTCTATTGATGCGAATGTGATCATATTTGAAAGAATCCGCGAAGAATTAAGAAAAGGGAAAACCCCTAAAGCAGCCGTTGAAGCTGGTTATAACAGGGCAATCACCACAATTATTGATGCAAATGTGACTACACTAATTGCATCACTAGTTCTTTATCAATTTGGTACTGGTCCCATAAAAGGATTTGCTACAGTACTTTTCTGGGGAATTTTAATAAGTATGTTTACGGCAATATACATTACAAAAACAATTTTCTACGCCTTTTACCTTAGAAGAGGTAATACTAAACTTAGCATTTGATATGAGGATAATAAAAGATACAAATTACGATTTTATGAGCAAAGTTGGTATAACAAGAACACTTTCAATATTGGTCCTGTCAATTGGTTTAATATCACTAATTATAAATAAAGGTCCTAAACTAAGTATTGATTTTAAAGGCGGAACTATGATTGTAATGAACTTTGAAAAAGCAATGGAAATTGAGAAGCTTAGAAACTCGCTTAATGAAATAATTATTGATGGACAAACTTTCGATCTCAGTAAATCTGAAATTAAATTTTTTGGAAATGAGTCTGATGTGTTAATGAGATTTTCAAATATTTCAAGTGAGACTGATAAATTTTTAGAAAAATTTACCCATAAACTATATCAGACATTTCCTGATAAAGTACCACAGCAAAAAGAAGATTTTATCCTTTCCTATGAAAAAGTTAGTCCGAAGATTGGTGCGGAATTAAGCTCAGATGCGTTAATGGCAATTATAAGTGCACTTACCTTAATATTGATTTATATATCCTTTAGGTTTCAATTTAAATACGCAATAGGTGCAATTGCTGCTTTAGGACATGATATTTTTATTACCCTAGGCGTTTTTTCGATTTTTAATTTTGAGATTTCCTTAGCTGTAATTGCTGCTTTTCTAACTATTGTCGGTTATTCATTAAATGATACTATTGTAATATTTGACAGAATCAGAGAAAACACAAAAGGCTCGAGTAATGTCCCTTTAAAATTAGTCGTAAATCAAAGTATTAATGAGTCACTAAGTCGAACGATAATAACTTCTCTGACAACATTTATTGTGGTCTTTATTTTGTTTCTGGTCGGAGGTGAAATTATACATTCTTTTGCTTTTGCGATGATTATAGGAGTTCTAGTTGGAACTTATTCTAGTGTATTTATTGCCAGCCCTATCGTTATAGCCATGGATAAAAATCGTAGTTGAGATTTTATAAATCCTACTTCTTTATGCCCATATAACAACCCTATAGTTAGCTTCATTCAGTTTTCAATTTTAAATACTCATTATGGTGAAATAGGAATTCAGACAAAGAGTAAAGCTCTAACTAGAATAATATTGCCAAATCAATTAGTAAATCTTAATCAAGTAAATTTTTCATCTGAACTTTCTAACTTCCATAAAAGTACGCGGAAACAACTTAAAGAATTTTTCTATCTAAAAAGAGAGACTTTTACTATTTTTTACAAAATATCTCTCAGTCCATTTTGCAGGAGAGTTTTAGAGGAAATAAATAAAATTCCATATGGAAAAACATTATCTTATGCCCAAATAGCCAAAAATATAAATAAAAATAAAGCATATAGAGCGGTAGGTGTGGTCTGCAAAAATAACCCTATACCTATTGTAATTCCTTGTCATAGAGTTATCCTAAAAAGTGGTAAAATTGGTAATTATGCTGGAGGTCCAAACCTTAAAGAGAGATTATTAAATAGAGAAATTATCTAATTTTTTCTATCTTTTTTATTTTTTTGGAGTTTAACTTCTTAAGTATATGAATTCTCTGATTCAAAACTTAAGGTCAAAACTTTTAACTGGCATAATTACGCTATTACCTTTATATCTTACTTATATAGTTTTAAAATTTTTCTTTAAAACATTAAATAATATCTCCGAACCTATTCTAAATAGATTAAATGTTGAAATACCTTTTTTAGGTATTTTTCTAACGTTATTACTTGTACTATCAATAGGAATTACGGTGACTAACTTTTTAGGAAAAAAATTTTTTGAAATTGGGGAAAAAATTGTAAAAAAAGTTCCTTTAGTCAGTTCTATTTATTTATCTATAAAACAGATTTTAGATACTATTACAAATAGTTCTACTGATGAATTTAAAGGAACTGTATATATCCAATACCCAAGAAAAGGATTGTGGACTATGGCATTTATTAGTGGAGAATCTATATCAGAGAGCGGGAGAACATTTTTTCATCTTTTTGTACCAACAACTCCGAATCCAACATCTGGTTTTTTTCTTATGATACCAAAAGAAGATACAATTAAATCAAATATGTCTGTTGAGGACGGATTAAAAACAATTATATCAGGAGGTTTATTAGCTCCAAAACTTAACCCTTTAAAATAGGTGACTAATATGCAAATAAAATATATTGATGGAATCCGATTACAAAAAGCAGTACATGCTGGCATTAATCATGTAATTAACAGAAAAGATTATCTTAACAAAATTAATGTTTTCCCTGTTCCAGATGGTGATACAGGGACGAATATGGCATACACTTTATCTGAAAAGTTCAATTCAACATCAAATGCAAACAAAATTTATTGGCTCTGTAAACCCGAGATTTTCTCTAGGAGCAGAGCTTTTTCCTAAGACAAAAACTCCGATTTGGACTGGCGTTTCATATGGCGGTATTGAAAATACAGTTTCAGCAGGGTTTGGTTTTGGAATTCATTTAGGGGCTTTTCACTTTAATTATGGAATAAACCAAGTTGGTGGATTGTTTAATAAAGCCAAAGGACTAAATTTAAGTTTTGAAACGCGTTTAGTCTTTTTTTAAGAACTTAGTTTTATAATAAGCATAAGGAAGTTCTAAACTTTTTATATAGCCTTAGCGAGTACTTCATTCAACCGTTTTACAAATCCAGACGGATCTTTTAATTTACCACCTTCCTGAATAATAGCCTGTTCGAAAAGAAGTAAAGCGGCATTCTCAAATGATTTCCCCCTTCTCATCGTAGCTAACTTTTTTACAATTTCGTGATCAGGGTTTATTTCAAGAATTGGCTTTATGTCCGGCATATCCATTTGTCCCATAGACCGCATTATTTCTTGCATCTGAGCAGTTGGATCATTTTCATCTGCAACAATACATGATGGAGATCCACTTAAGCGGTTAGAAATCTTTACGTCTTTAACTTTTTCACCCAAAAAATCCTTAATCTTTTTGATTGTTGGTTTTAAAGTCTTTTCTTTATCCTTTTGTTTCTCTTGGTTTTTATCATCAAGCTCATCTGCAGCGCCAGACCTATTAACTGACTTTAGATCCTTTTCATCATATTTTGGAATTGAGGGAATGATTATTTCATCAATTTCGTCATCCAGTATTAGAACTTCTATTCCTTTTTCGGCATACATTTCTAATAAAGGAGAATTTCGAAGTGAATTCTCATTTTCGCCTGTAATGTAATATATTGATTTCTGATCTATTTGCATTCGACTCACATAATCTTTCAAAGAAGTATATCCATCTTCAAGAGTAGATTTAAATCTTAAAAGTTCTGTAAGGCTATCTTTATTTTCAAAGTCTTGATAGACCCCTTCTTTGAGCAAACGGCCAAATTCCTTGTAAAAAGGATCATACTTTTTCTTATCTTTTGCGAGCTCATTTAGCTTACTGATTACTTTTTTTACAGAATTGGATTTTATCTTAGCCATGACCCTGTTTTGCTGAAGTATTTCTCTACTTACGTTTAATGGTAGATCTGAGGAGTCGATTATACCATGGAGAAATCTTAGCCAAGATGGCAATAGCTCTTTGTCATCATCCGTAATAAACACTCGATTAACATATAATTTTACATGTGACTGGTAATCTGCACGAAATAGGTCTGGAGAAGCTTTTTTTGGGATGTAAAATAATATGGTAAATTCAAGATTACCCTCTGCTTTGAAGTGAATCCAGTCAGTTGGTTCATTATTACCATGAGATAATGTTTTGTAAAATTCAATGTATTCTTTCTTTTTTAATTCATTTTTTGAACGGCTCCAAAAAGCTTTAGCTTTATTGATTTGCTCCGTTTTGGATTGACGACTCTTCTCTTTTCCCTCTTTATCATAATCCACATCTTCGAAGGTTAGAAATATTGGAAAGTCAATATGATCAGAGTATTTTGTAATTAGGTTTTCAATTTTCCATCTGCTAGAAAACTCTTTTCCCTCATCATTTAGGTGTAGTGTAATTGTTGTCCCATTTATCTCTTTAACGTCCTTAGTAATTTCAAATCCAGATTTTCCATCACTAACCCATTTCCAAGCTTCTTTGGCTCCTGCTTTTTTGCTTGAAACTTCAACCTTGTCAGCAATCATAAAACATGAGTAAAACCCTACACCAAATTGTCCAATTAGATTAGAATCTTTTTTTGCATCTCCTGTCAGTTTAGATAAAAAGTTTTTAGTTCCTGATTTTGCAATTGTTCCAAGATTTTCTTGCAAATCCTTTTTACTCATCCCAATACCAGAATCTGTAATGGTCAGCGAAGGCTTATCACCCTCAATGAAAGTAATATCAACCTTGGGATCAAAATCAAAGGATTTCATTTTAGAATCTGTTAAGGTGGTATATCTTAACTTGTCTAAAGCATCAGATGCATTTGAGATCAGTTCTCTTAAAAAAATCTCTTTTTGAGAATATAAGGAATGGATGATTAGCTGTAATAATTGACTAACCTCGGTTTGAAATGGTTGTTGTGACAACTTATACTCCTTTTATATTACATTTATGGTTTCAACAATAATTATACCAAATATGTATTTTTGTCATAATGGCGTGCTAAAGACAAAATAACCTTTTGATTAAGTTTCAAGTTGGTGAGCCATCTGGTTCCCATTTGCCTATTACCTTATAAACTGTATCATTTTTCATCGTAATTTGGCTGCATGGTCGTCCATTTTCATACCATGTTTTAAATAGGCCATGATGCCTACCATTAGAAAAGTGTTCCTCTTTTAGTTTTTGCCCTTGATCATTCCATTCAACACTTTTCCCATTTAAAGCACCGTTCAAAAATACTTTTTGGCTTTTAATTTGCCCATTTTCAAACCATTCTTCAAATAGGCCCTCTTTTTTAAAATTTTTAAAACTTCCTTTGAACTTTACTTTACCATTCTCATACCATTCTGTTAAAGTACCATCCCACTCATGATCAATTATAAAACCTTTAAGCTTTTTTTTACCATTATCATAATATTGAATAGTTATTCCATTGTGAAGCTGTATTTTCATTTGAATTTAATTTAAATTATTTCTTAGGTTAAACTAGCTCAAAAATTACCTTAAAATATAAGTCAATGTTAACGTCATTTTAATTAACGACTTCGAGTGACCATGCTTTTACTTTCGTCCCTTTTGAAATATGACAATATGCTGGTTTAAAAGTATTTGATATATCAAAGTTAAAACCATCTAAAAATGAATTAGTTGATATTTTTGGTTTAGCTTGCTGAAATAACCATGGTTTATGATGAATGTGTGCCCGCTTAAGTACACCTCTGTGCTCGGTAAAAAGGGTGTATCGCTCTAAAAAGAAGTACTCAATAGAGTTTGGTTTTGCAGTGGATTTTTGACCAATAGCTTCGCAGGAACCTTCCAGCTTATTTTTATTATTTATCCTTCTAGATTTCCAATAATACCTATTTCCTTGTCTTTTAACTTTGCCTATAGAGTAGTGATAGGGAAGACCAAAAGCGACTGGTGCATAAATACAAGTAATTATACTCTGTGCATCTAAAGTAAAAAAGAAAACGCCTCGTTCATTCTTGTATTTAACATACGTTCTTATATTGAATTCGGGGAAGCTTGATATAAAAGGAAGAGGGAAAGCCCACCTGGGACTAACATTTTGCATCTTGAATGGAATTACTCCAATGTATGCTTTATTTTCAAAGAGATCAATATTAATATTTTTAGGAATAAGAGAGGCAATTATTTTTTTATCTACCTCCCAATGCATAAAACAAACGTCTTTCCATTCTTGATCAAGAAAATATTTATATTTATAATTCATTAGACATAAATGATAAATACTATCCTAGATACTTTTCAATAAGATTATTTTCAATGTAAAAATAGATTTCCTTAGAATGTGTAGAAATAGACTTTGTAATTAAATTCACTTTTTGACCTACTTTTAGTATATACTTTCCTTTTGAAATGGAAAGTTTTAGTTTATCTTTTGAAATTTTATGTATGTTTTTGTCCAGGGAATCATAATTTACATGTCCAATTAACTGAGTTTGCCCCTCAGCAACTTCAATGGATTTTTCTGTAAAACCAACAATGTTACCTTTGACTCTTTTTTTGCTCTTTATCCATTTCAAGCATTTTAATTTAAAATATTCTCTTTCTGCATCATTTGCTCTTCTTTCTCCATCATTACAAAATTCAACTATTTTAATTAATTCTTCATTTTTTATAGGATTTTGAGACTTAAATTTTTGTTTTAGGATACGGTGAACAGTTAAATCAGCGTATCTTCTTATCGGACTAGTGAAATGAGTATAATGTTTAAAACCTGTACCAAAATGTCCACGATTAGAAACTTGATAACGGGCTTTTTTAAGCTTTTTTAATATTAATTGAGATATTATGTACTTTTCTTGCTCTGAACTTAATTTTTTCAAAGATTCATTTAATTTATTGTAGTTTAAAGTAGTGCCTTTATCCATATAATGAATTTTAAAATTTTTGGCTAAGTTGTTTATAAAATTTTCACTTTTTCTTGATGCAATATCATGGTTTCTGAAGATCGAAAATGAATAATCAGGTGATCCTAACTTGATTAATTCAGAGGCAGCAGTTTTATTCGCAAGTAACATTATCTCCTCTATCATATAATGTGATTTAAGTTTCCTTTTTAATTGGATATCAATTGGGTTTCCATGGCTATCTAATTTAAACTTTATGTCTCTAGAGTGAAGATCAATCCCTCCGATTTTAAATCTATTCCTCTTTAGGGTAAGGCATAGTTCATTTAGGTTGTCTAGAGACTTTTGAAATGAACTATTAATTTCTCCTTTAATAATCCTTTCAACAGCCTTATAGGAGAAATTTTTTTTACATTCTATAATGGATTCAAAAAACTCATAGGTTAAAACATTTCCAGTTTTATTTATTTGTAGCTTTAAGGTTAGTGCCAATCTTTTACTTTTAGCTAATAATGAGCCTAAGTTGGTCGCAATATATTTGGGTAACATATGAATCGTACCCTCAGGAAAGTAATAACTATTTCCCTTTGTTTGCGCAATTAAGTCATTTGGGTCATTCTCTTTTACAAATTCTGAAACGTCTGCGATATGAACAAAAAGTGAATAGATATCATCTTCTTTAGTTATTGATATTGCGTCATCAAAATCTCTTGCATTCTTTGGGTCAATTGTAAATGTTTCAAGTTTTGATAGGTCTTTTCTTCTTTTCTTTTGACTCTTTAATATTTTAGTTAAATCTTTTTTTTTATAATTATTCTGAAACTTGTCAAAAAGCTTGTATTTTCTAGTTATGTAATTATAGTCTGCCTCAAAATCTGTTGCTCTATTTATAAGTTTTATAACCTCCCCTTTCGCTGGGTTAAAATGATCATTCCAACTGGTTACTCTAACTTCAATAACATCATTATCTTTCAAATTATCTAAAGAATCATTTATGATTATCTTTTTTGATTGATGGGGGTAAAGAATTGCAAATTTTATTTTTTCTTTTATTCCTACTCTTGCAGTAAAATGATCTGATCCTCTCTTTATTACCCCAAACACTTTTCCTTCCGATATCCCATATTTTTTCCTGTTCGTAATTTTAACTTTTACTAAATCACCTTCTAAGGCACCAAACAAAAAAGCTTGTTTTATAGCGATTTTCTCAGTCATTGAATTTAATTTTAGAAAAACTGAACCATCGCTTTTTATATTTTTAATAAGTGCTTTCATAAAATTTAATTTACAGATTTATTATCAATCCCAATGACAGTTAACAAATTTCTCAAAAAATCTTTTTTTAACTTTAAAATTTTTTCTTTTGTAGAATAAAAGTTATCATTAATTAAGACAGCTATTCTACCTTCTGATATGCCCAAGATGTAATAATTCCATAATTTTCTATCCTTTTTTGATTTATTGTTAAACCATTCCATTAAAAAAAATTTAAGCCCCTCTGTGTTTACTGATGAAATATCATTCCAAAAATTACCTTCATCAAATATGTGATCCTTATAATTCAAGTTGTTCACAATAAACTTTGTTGATGCTTTATTCTTAGTTGGTTCAATATCTTTAATTTTTTCAGATTTATTTAGACTTTGACGCAGACTATGGTGCTTTCTAATAAACTGGATATACTGTTCTTTGGTAGGAAATACTTTATTATATAAATCTCTAATCCAAATTTTAGTTTTATTAGGATTTTGTTCCAAAAAGTGTAAGGATCTTTGAATAAAACTTATCTTTTGCTTATAAATCATTTCGAATTTTTAATGTTATATTAGCGAAAATAGTTTTTATAGTTTAGATAGAAGTAGAAAGATATAGAGAATTATTTTTTAATGTGGCTAAATTGGTTAAATATGTATAAAATTAGTTTTCAAGTGTAATTCAAAACAAAGTTGGTTTAAAAAAGTAATAGTTAGATATTTTAAGTTATTGTTGTGTACGCCCGAGAGGATTCGAACCTCTGACCTATTGCTTAGAAGGCAATTGCTCTATCCAGCTGAGCTACGGGCGCAATATAATTATAATGTGATAATCTTAAGTTACGATTAATATTTATTCAAAAATAATTTAAATTAAACACTTTTTTACTAGGTCCACTTTTTAAAGGTATAAATTGTTAATATGACTTTTTGATAATTAATTATCGT
The DNA here is from genome assembly GCA_902611135.1 of uncultured Fidelibacterota bacterium. Taxonomy (GTDB): domain Bacteria; phylum Fidelibacterota; class Marinisomatia; order Marinisomatales; family UBA1611. Next base: position 10,311 of record CACLYL010000024.1, read on the forward strand.
CAATAGATCCTCTATAAATTTCTTGACAGATACACACAAGATTTTGTACAATAGGAGTATGGATAGCTATAATATATTCCCTATCCTAATTTAAATAAACCAAGGAGGTCCTTAAATGGCTGAAGTAGTAAAAGAAACTGGAGTAAAAAAAGAGTCAGGTTACTTGTATTATCTAGATAAACAAGGAGATGTTTCTCGTTCTCAAATGGCGCGTGCAGGTAAAGGGGGAGGAAATGCAGAAAAAGTTGCCAGTGCTGGTGTAACCAGAGAATCAGGGTATTTATACTTTATTGATAAAAATGGGCATGTGGCTCGTTCTCCAATGGCTCGAGGGCGAAAGTAGCACCAAATTCTTATTTCTTGAAAAGGTTCTCTTTTTGAGAACCTTTTTTTTATTTACCATTACTAAAATAATTGATTAAATTAGTATACTCTGCTTATAAAAAAATTAGCCGAGATCTTAAACTTGAGTATTAGAATGATGAAAATAACTAAGTTAATATTAACTCTTTATTTTATTACTTCAGCAAATGCTGAAAACCTCCAATTATTTGGCGGTAAAAGAGGTTCAGATAGCGATAGATCTGATCAGTCCTACAGCAGTGATGATACTGTCGATGATTTGACATCCACAGAAGTCTCGACAAGGAAAAATATTGAATCAGTTATCCCTGTAAAGAGGATTCCCCAAGGTTGGGTCTTTAGAGATGAGCTTTTGGCTCCATGGGAATCAAATTTGCCTGCAGTTTTGTCAATCATTCCGGATACTACAGTTGAAGTTGTATACCATGATGATAATAGAACTACCAAAGAAGGATTTGTTCTTCCAATAAAAAGAGCCTCAGTAGAATTTCAGTACACTTCTCGTTTGACCCATGAATTAATAATGTTAGAATTTGTTAATGTGGATTTTATTTACAGCACTACTAACAATAATGACTCACATTTCATTTTAGAAGGTATCACCAAAAAGGTAAAACTTAAGGATACAGGCTTCCCTCAATTGACTTCAAATGATATCATAAAGCACAAAGTATTAATGGAATATGGTACTCCAAAAGAATTCGATGGTGTTTGGCACATATACGAGGATGTTAATTCAAATTATAAGGTTAGAGAATTGGATGAACGCAATATAAAAGTAGAAACTACAAGCTTAAAAGTCGCAGATAAGTTGGAAAAAGCTATTGATGATACATACTCACAACAAGGCATTGAATACAAAAAAAGGTTGATGGTACAGGGTATCGATATATAGATTGAATTTGATCCAAAACTCTATTTTCAAAAAAAGGTCATTTAATGGCCTTTTTTTATTTATAATAATTTTTCAATTGCTGAGCGCTGAAAAAGCTTTAGTCACTGAAATTGAAATTAATGGAAACGGAAAAACTTTGGATTATATTTTAAGAAGGGAAATTCAACATGACATATCAGTACCATTAGATAGCCAAAGAGTTGAAGATGATATCAGAAGATTAAAAAATCTGGGATTATTTAGCTCAGTAAATTGGAATACAATACCCTTAAATAGCCAAAGTTTAAAATTAATCTACTCTGTCACTGAATCAATTCAAAATTTACCACCAGCAATATTACCATCATACGATGAGAAAACGGGATGGTCATTAATTGGATCCCAACTCTGGACAAATTGGAAAGGAAAAAATCAGATAGTTGCTCTTAAGGGAAGTATTGGAGGAAAATATACTTATGGAATAACCTTCAATGATCCATGGAAGTTTGGGAATCATGTTTCAATGAGTATGCAGGCTGAAAAACTTATGTTCAAACATAATTTTTTGAGATATGATATCACTAGGTACTTTTTTAAAACCGATTTTGGTCGCTGGTATGGTGAACAAATTAAAACAAAAATTGGATTTCTTCTCAACCTAGAAACTCTTGAGAATCAAGTAAAGGATAATAATTTAGGATTTAATTATATTTCATTAATACCTGCCCTAGCATATGATTCTAGGGATATATATTGGGCCCCTAATAAAGGAATATATTGGTCAAACACCTTAAATTATAATGTTGACCTTTTTAACTATAGCTTTTATAATTTTCTATGGAAGAGTTCTTTTTCATACTTTAATAAGTTATTTAATAGTAGTAAAAAGACCATTTTTGGCTTTAATATGACTTACAGTTTAATAAATGGTAAATATGATATACCGTGGTACATATCTATAGGAGATGCTTACAGCATAAGAGGTTGGCAAATACCTAGAAAAGATTCATACGACTCTAAGAATGAGGAATTTCGTTTTGGTTATAATTACATTCATAGTTCTATTGAATTTAGAAAAGAAGTCATTCCAGAGTTTGTTACGGACTTCGGAATAGAATCAGGTTTGTCATATGTTTTATTCATTGATTGTGGTTTAATTACGGATGAAGGGTTAAAACAATCAAAAATGTATGGAGGTGGAATTGGAATCAGAATTCCATTTCCAGTGGTCAATTTATTTAGAATTGATTATGGTTGGGGATACCGGAATGGAAAATGGAATAAGGGATCTTTACATTTGGGTGTCCTACATAAGTTTTAATTAATCTTTGCTAAAAATCATAAATTTTTTGAATTGATTCTCGGAACCATTTCTCAATCTTATAATATTTGATCTATGGGTAAATAAAATAAAAAAAGGTATTAATAAACTAAATATTATTAAGGAAAAATGGGGTGGCTCAATTTCAAAAATCGGTAAAACTAGAATAAAAACTGGTAAAGATATACTAGCAAATATTGAACCTAAGGATACATAGCCTGTTATTATAACGATTGTAATAAATATAAATAAACAAAGAGGTATCGCAATCGGGAATAAAGCAATGAGCATTCCTAATAATGTTCCGACCCCTTTTCCGCCTTTAAAATTTGCAAAAATTGTATATGAGTGACCTAAAACTGAACAGAATCCAAATAAAATTTTTAAAATACCGTCATCATTTAGTTCATGTTGTTGAAAGAAATCTATGAAAAAAAAAGTGGGAATCCATCCCTTCAATATATCAATTAAAATAACAAATAAACCTGGTTTCCAACCTAAAATTCTGAGGACATTTGTAGCTCCTGCATTTCCGCTGCCATGATTTCTAATGTCAATGCCTTTTAAAATTTTTCCAGCTAATAGGCTGGTTGGGAAAGAACCAATTATATAACTAATAACCATTCCAATTAGGATTGGGAAGAGAAAATTTTCTTCCATTTTCTTAAGTTAGATTTTGCAAAGCAATTATTAGAGATTTTGGACCTGCATGCACAGCTAGAGCAGGGCCAAGTTTGGTAGAAATTATCTCTTTCGCTCCTAAGGATTCAAAGTGTGCTCGCGCAATTTTTTCCATCTCTGGATCATCTCCATGTGCTAGACCAACTCGAAAATTTTTTGAGGGAATTTTGGATGAAACAAAATTTATAAATTTTTTAATTTTATTTTTCGAACCATAGGTTTTTCCTTTTGCTTTGACTCCATCCTTTGTAAAAGTTAGAATTGGATTTATTCTAAATAGATTAGCTAATTTTTTCTTTCCAGGCGAAACTCTACCCCCCTTTACAATATAATCAAGTGTATTTAGTCCTATATATACCACAGTATTTTTAATAGCATGATCAATTTTTTTCAAAACTTTGGTTTTATCATATCCCTTTTTTATTGCTTCAGCAGCAGACATGGCTATGAGGCCAATACCAATAGAACCGTTTTCTGAGTCTATAAGATCTATTGGCAATTCTTTATTACCTTTAGCTGCTAATTTTGCAGATTGTAAAGTACCACTTATTGCTGCCGGTAAATGTATGGAGATTGCATTTTTGTAGTGACCTATCAGAAACTGGTATTGTCTCTGAAAGTCTCCTGGAGTTGGTTGAGATGTTTGCGGATGATTTGGATTTGTCTGTAATTCATTCCAAAATTCATCTGATGTGATAGTTACTTTATCTACATGATGATCATCTCCAAAATTGAATCTAAGAGGGACCATATGTATATTAAATTGTTCAATTATATGCTCAGGAAGATCACAACCCGAGTCAACTATAATTGCTGTTTCGCCATGTTCGCCATGTGCCGTGTTTTGTTGTTTAAGCATATCGTCAGCTTTTTCACCAGTGATATTTCCGTATTCACTGCAAAGGGTAAATATAGACTGTGGTTCATTGGTATGAATATGAACTTTTGCTTTCTTTTTTGATCCAGCAAGTACAATACTATTACCTAAGTTCATTAATTGCTTTTTTAACTTTGGACGATCTATATCGCTTCCAGAAATTAAGCACTCCGTACAGTATCGATAATCATCGTAAATTTCGGTAAAAGCACTTTCTTTAATGTTTTTGACATTTCCATGCTTGACTTTGCTTAATTTACCCTCCTCTATGTAAATCTTTATTCCATTTAAGAAATCAATGAATCCTTGAGCTCCGGCATCTACTACTCCAGAATTTTTTAAAACAGATAGTTGTTCAGGTGTCTTTTTTAAAGATTCCTTTGCTACTTCCAGTGCACCATTAAAAATGGTAATAAAGTCTTTATGTTTTTTTTGTAATGAGTGAATAGAATCTGCCCAATCTTTGATTACTGATAAAATAGTCCCTTCTTTTGGTTCTGAAAGAGCATCATAAGAGTATTCTTTTGCAACCTGAATAGCTTTAGAAAATCGTTTTGGATTTAATTTATTGTATGATTCACTTCCTTCAGAAAACCCTACAAAAAATTGAGCTAATATTGACCCAGAATTTCCCCTTGCACCATTAAGGGAAGCATCAGATATAGCTTCGGCCATTTTTGAAATAGGTTTTTGATTAGTTGATTTTATTTCATTAGCAATGGTTGATAAAGTGTATGCCATATTCGTCCCTGTATCACCATCTGGAACAGGGAAAACATTAATTTTGTTAAGATAATCTTTTCTGTTAATTACATGATTAATGCCAGCATGTACTGCTTTTTGTAATCGGATTCCATCAATATATTTTATTTGCATATTAGTCACCTATTTTAAAGGGTTAAGTTTTGGAGCTAATAAACCTCCTGATATAATTGTTTTTAATCCGTCCTCAACAGACATATTTGATTTAATTGTATCTTCTTTTGGTATCATAAGAAAAAAACCAGATGTTGGATTCGGAGTTGTTGGTACAAAAAGATGAAAAAATGTTCTCCCGCTCTCTGATATAGATTCTCCACTAATAAATGCCATAGTCCACAATCCTTTTCTTGGGTATTGGATATATACAGTTCCTTTAAATTCATCAGTAGAACTATTTGTAATAGTATCTAAAATCTGTTTTATAGATAAATAAATAGAACTGACTAAAGGAACTTTTTTTACAATTTTTTCCCCAATTTCAAAAAATTTTTTTCCTAAAAAGTTAGTCACCGTAATTCCTATTGATAGTACAAGTAATAACGTTAGAAAAATACCTAAAAAAGGTATTTCAACATTTAATCTATTTAGAATAGGTTCGGAGATATTATTTAATGTTTTAAAGAAAAATTTTAAAACTATATAAGTAAGATATAAAGGTAATAGCGTAATTATGCCAGTTAAAAGTTTTGACCTTAAGTTTTGAATCAGAGAATTCATATACTTAAGAAGTTAAACTCCAAAAAAATAAAAAAGATAGAAAAAATTAGATAATTTCTCTATTTAATAATCTCTCTTTAAGGTTTGGACCTCCAGCATAATTACCAATTTTACCACTTTTTAGGATAACTCTATGACAAGGAATTACAATAGGTATAGGGTTATTTTTGCAGACCACACCTACCGCTCTATATGCTTTATTTTTATTTATATTTTTGGCTATTTGGGCATAAGATAATGTTTTTCCATATGGAATTTTATTTATTTCCTCTAAAACTCTCCTGCAAAATGGACTGAGAGATATTTTGTAAAAAATAGTAAAAGTCTCTCTTTTTAGATAGAAAAATTCTTTAAGTTGTTTCCGCGTACTTTTATGGAAGTTAGAAAGTTCAGATGAAAAATTTACTTGATTAAGATTTACTAATTGATTTGGCAATATTATTCTAGTTAGAGCTTTACTCTTTGTCTGAATTCCTATTTCACCATAATGAGTATTTAAAATTGAAAACTGAATGAAGCTAACTATAGGGTTGTTATATGGGCATAAAGAAGTAGGATTTATAAAATCTCAACTACGATTTTTATCCATGGCTATAACGATAGGGCTGGCAATAAATACACTAGAATAAGTTCCAACTAGAACTCCTATAATCATCGCAAAAGCAAAAGAATGTATAATTTCACCTCCGACCAGAAACAAAATAAAGACCACAATAAATGTTGTCAGAGAAGTTATTATCGTTCGACTTAGTGACTCATTAATACTTTGATTTACGACTAATTTTAAAGGGACATTACTCGAGCCTTTTGTGTTTTCTCTGATTCTGTCAAATATTACAATAGTATCATTTAATGAATAACCGACAATAGTTAGAAAAGCAGCAATTACAGCTAAGGAAATCTCAAAATTAAAAATCGAAAAAACGCCTAGGGTAATAAAAATATCATGTCCTAAAGCAGCAATTGCACCTATTGCGTATTTAAATTGAAACCTAAAGGATATATAAATCAATATTAAGGTAAGTGCACTTATAATTGCCATTAACGCATCTGAGCTTAATTCCGCACCAATCTTCGGACTAACTTTTTCATAGGAAAGGATAAAATCTTCTTTTTGCTGTGGTACTTTATCAGGAAATGTCTGATATAGTTTATGGGTAAATTTTTCTAAAAATTTATCAGTCTCACTTGAAATATTTGAAAATCTCATTAACACATCAGACTCATTTCCAAAAAATTTAATTTCAGATTTACTGAGATCGAAAGTTTGTCCATCAATAATTATTTCATTAAGCGAGTTTCTAAGCTTCTCAATTTCCATTGCTTTTTCAAAGTTCATTACAATCATAGTTCCGCCTTTAAAATCAATACTTAGTTTAGGACCTTTATTTATAATTAGTGATATTAAACCAATTGACAGGACCAATATTGAAAGTGTTCTTGTTATACCAACTTTGCTCATAAAATCGTAATTTGTATCTTTTATTATCCTCATATCAAATGCTAAGTTTAGTATTACCTCTTCTAAGGTAAAAGGCGTAGAAAATTGTTTTTGTAATGTATATTGCCGTAAACATACTTATTAAAATTCCCCAGAAAAGTACTGTAGCAAATCCTTTTATGGGACCAGTACCAAATTGATAAAGAACTAGTGATGCAATTAGTGTAGTCACATTTGCATCAATAATTGTGGTGATTGCCCTGTTATAACCAGCTTCAACGGCTGCTTTAGGGGTTTTCCCTTTTCTTAATTCTTCGCGGATTCTTTCAAATATGATCACATTCGCATCAATAGACATTCCAACTGTTAAAATTAAGCCAGCTATTCCAGGTAGGGTCAGGGTTGCCTGTAATGAAGCTAATACAGCGAGGACTAATAGAATATTCCAAATAAGTGCAATATTGGCAATAAAGCCACCAAGCTTGTAGTAAACAAACATAAAAGTAAGAACAAATACCAGACCAATTAGGACTGCTCTAGTACCTTGCGAAATTGAATCTAAACCTAGGCTAGGACCAATTACGATTTCTTCGATCACTTCAACTGGAGTGGGAAGGGCACCTGCTCTAAGGATTATAGCAATATCTTTGGCCTCCTCAATATCAGCAAATCCTTCAATTTGGGTTCTTCCGCCAGGTATTTTTTCTCTTATCGAGGGCGCCATATGAACTTTATTATCCAATACAATTGCAATTCTTTCTCCAATGTTTGACCCTGTTATTCTAGCCCATGATCTAGAACCATCACTACTCATAGTTAGTGAAACTACTGGCTGACCAATAGAATTACCTCCTAGAGAGCCAAGGTCTGCTCTTGCTTCCTCAACCACACCGCCGGTTAATTCAGCAGAATTTTCAAGAAAGTAAAGTTTATAAAATTTATCACTTGTACTTACATCCTTTAAAGTTTCTGAATCATTACTCAATAAAAATTGGCCATTGGAGGCTGTGAGCCTCTTTTTAACTTCGTCTCTATCTAGTAATCTTTTTAGGTTGTAAAGATTACTCTCTTTTACAGCCAAATCACCCTGTAATGAAATCAACAAACTCGAAAAAAGAGCATCTTCTTTGATGGTATCTTCACTAAGACTTGTGTCAGATTCAGTTGAAGTTTCTCCGAATAAATCAGATACAGTAGTTGACTTACTGGTATCGACAACATCAACTTTTGAATTATCAATGCCCTTACTGATTTTTGATTGATTTAAATTAGTCATATCCAAAGCTAGTGATGAATTACTTAGATCATTATCTAACTGAGTTATGATTTCATTAGTTAAGGTAGGATTTTTGACCAAATAGAACTCAAGTAGGGCAGTACTCTGCAATAAAGCTCTTGCTCGCTGAGAATCTTGAATTCCAGCAAGCTCAATTACAATTCTCTGTTTACCTTGTTTTTGTATTGTGGGTTCTGAGACTCCAAATTGATCAATACGATTTTGTAAAATTTCAAGAACCCTATCTATTGCATCGTCTGCCTCATCTTTTAATGAGGTTATAATGTCATCGTATGATGAGCCCAGATCAAAATAGTAACGCGATAATTTTAAATTATTTTCTTTAATACTTTTTTCAAAAGAGCTAAAAAAATCAAAATTATTAGATTTTGAATCTTCCAAAGATGTGAATATTATATTTTCTAATATCTCATCTTTATATGAAGCTAGATTTAACATCAGTTTAGGTATGTCAGCTTCTAGTACAATGTACATT
>CACLYL010000025.1 GCA_902611135.1 uncultured Fidelibacterota bacterium
TTCAAGCCAGAGCAATCCTAGATGCATTGAAGCAGCAGGATAGAATTAATCAAAAAAGGCATATTAAAGCTTTTAAATCAAAAACTTTTGAAAAAGATTGGTAATGAATTATCTAATCATTTTTATTGCTCTTTATTCTTTTATTTTAGGTCAATCTATACAAATATTGGTTGATAAGAATGTTATTGAGAAAGGTGAATCTATAACCTTAACAATTGAATCTAAGAATAGTGAAAAATTTCCAAATATAGATATAAGTGTTTTAGATAGAGACTTTGAAATATTAAGCGGTCCATCGCAACAGACAAATATTCAATGGTTAAATGGTAAGATGGAGAGCACAAAAACATTAACATGGAATATTCTTCCCATAAAGGTAGGCAATGTATTTATTCCATCCATAAATGGAAGAATTGATGATAAAAAATTTACAAGTAAACCAATCTTAATTAAAATTAAAAATAAATCCTCATTAAAATCAGATAACATATTTATCCTAGCAGAAATAAATAAAGACGAAGTATATGCAGGTGAACAAATAACTCTTTCATACTTTCTTTATAAAAATGTTAATGCATCTGTTGAACCATTTCAAATGCCTGAATTTACGGGCTTTTGGGTTGAAGATATATTTACTCCAAGAAGATTAAACTATAAAAATAAGATTATTAACGGAGTAAAATATCAAATTGCAAATCTTGGACAAAAAGCGCTTTTCCCTATGACATCTGATAATGTTATTATCCCTTCTCTAAAGTTAAAGATAACTATGGAGGTGAATAATAAAAAGAAGGGACGGGATCCCTTTTTTGACCCATTTTTTGATTCTTTTTTCAAGGAAACAAAAACAAAATTTATTTTTTCGGAAGAAAAAAAAATAAAAGTAAATGAATTGCCAAAACCTTTACCAAAAGATTTTACGGGTGGAATTGGCTTATTTACCTTAAATCATAAAGTTGACTCCGATTCTTTTAAATTGAATGAGGGGTTTCTCTATAAAATTCATGTCAAAGGCACAGGTAACTTTGGACTATTCTCATTGCCTAAAATTACTTTTCCTGATGAGATTGAAATTTTCCCCCCTGTTTCTAAATTTGAAAAAGATTCTTTTCAAAATGAAATTTCAGGCATTCAAACCTGGGAATACATACTTATTCCGCGAAAATCTGGCATCATAAATATTCCTTCAATAGAACTGTCTTATTTTAATACAGACACCGAGAAATGGATGACACTAAGTACAAATAGTTTGAAATTGAAAATTAGTGGTGAGAACAAATATGATGAAGAAAAATTGGCAACCTATAATAGTCAATCAATAGATGAAGTTAAAGATATAAGATATATTAATGCTGATATTGGTAAGCCAAAATTTGTAAAAAGAAATTTTTCGCGTTTAATGCTGTCTATATATTCCTTAGCATTTATTTTGATTATGGGTCCTTATATCTCTGAAAAATTTTTAAATTATAAATTGACTAATTCCCAAATTAGAAAATCTAAGAGCGCTTTAAAATTTGGTATGAAAATACTAAATGAGAAGAATCAAAACCCATATGAGCTTGGACTAAAAGCTATTCATTCTTATTTAATTAGAAAATTTGCTTTAGATGAAAAATTATTAGATTCCTATGAATTAAAAAATATTTTAAAGAATAATATTTCAGATAGTTTATTAGAAAGAACTGTAAATGTATTGAGGTATTATGAAGCATATAAATACGGAGGATCTAATGTAAAATTTTTAGATGATGATATCAGAGGTGAAATAGAAAGTATAATGAAAAATATCGATAAACAAATTAAATGATAAAAATAATCTTTTTTCAATTACTCATATTTAGTGCTTTGAGTGCTAAATCTAGAAATCATGATGAATTTCTGGAGGCAAATATTCACATGGAAAATTCTAAATATTTTGATGCAATAAAAAAATATGAATTATTGCTAGAAAAAGGGTACCAAAGTAGTAATATTTTTTACAATCTTGGGAATGCTTATTATAGGAATGATAACATAGGTCAAGCAGTTTGGGCTTATCTCAGCTCGCTAAATTTAGATCCAAGAAATTCCGATACAATCTATAATTTGAATGTAGTTAGGAGTAAGATCGACGGTGTAACTGAATTACCAAAAACTATATTTTTTATTGAAAATTATAGAAAACTAAAATCTAAATTTACAGTAAAAGAATTATTTTTTTTCGGCGGACTTACCTTTCTTCTTTTTACGCTTGTAAATTTATTGCTCATATTGCAATTTTTAGGACATAAAATTTTCTATAATATAAGGAATGCTGCTTTGGTACTATCGATTATTTTTAACTCAATCTCGCTTGATAGTTATATTCAAAATCAAAGTAAAAAAAATGGGGTTGTTATTAAAGAAGTTTTAGATGCATTTTCTAAGCCAGGTAGTCTAAAGAATAATGTAATTTTCAGTTTGAATGAGGGTTCAGTTGTAGAAATAAGTAGAGCAAACAAAAATTGGTATGAGATTACAACATTATACGGACAAAAAGGGTGGGTTGAATTAGATTCAATAAGAATTCTTTTATGAAATCAATATTTATATTCTTACTAAGCTCTCCTTTTATATTTTGCCAAGATTCTACATACTGGTTTGATTTTAAAGATTTGAAAAAAAACATCCCCAAAACTCCAAAAGTATTGGATAAAATTTTTGAGGACACTCAATTTTATATTTTACATGATTCAAAGGCAAAAAGCTATGAATTAGTAGATGGCTTTAGACTGCAATTATATGACGATTCATCTGTCATCAATGCAAACAAAACTTTTGAAAAACTTAAAAAAGAGTTGTCGGACTCTTTATACTTAGAATTTGAGGCACCATTCTACAAAATAAGGTATGGTAATTTCAAGACAAAGCAAGATGCAGAACTACAAAAGGAATATCTTGTAAATAATGGAATGAAGGATATATGGATAGTAAGGAGCAGGATCAAAAACTAAACCTTTTCTTTTTTCGGGGAGATTAAAATTTAGTGGCTGGTCACAGTAAATGGGCAAACATTAGACATCGTAAAGGTGCTCAAGATGCAAAAAAAGGGAAACTATTTACCAGAATTATTAGAGAAATTTCTATCTCAGCAAAAATTGGTGGACCGCATTTAAATTCTAATCCAAGATTAAGAAAAGCAGTAATTGATGCAAAGTCTAGTAATATGCCTAATCAAAATATTGAAAGAGCTATTAAAAAGGGAGCGGGTCTATTGCCTGGTATGCAATATGAAGAAATTTTTTATGAAGGATATGGACCGGGTGGAGTTGCTATTTTGTTAAATGTAATAACAGATAACAAGAATAGATCTGTAGCAGAGATACGTCACTTGTTTTCAAAATTTGGAGGCAAATTGGGGGGAAATGGATCAGTATCATGGATTTTCAAAAAAAAAGGGATTATTTTAGTCAATAAAGAACTTAATGACGAAGAATTTATTTACGAAATATCAATTCAAAACGGTGTAGATGACATCTCACAAGATGAAAATAATTTTATCATAATTTGTAAAGTTGAGAATCTTGGGAATATAGAAAAATCATTTTTAGCCTCAAATATCAAAATTATATCCTCCGAAATTGATCTTATTCCTAAAGTCATACAAAAAGTAAAGTTTAATCAATTAGATAAGTTAAATAATTTATTAGAATCATTATCCGCGCATGATGATATTTCTAATGTATATTCTAATCAAAGATTATTATAACTAACAATTGACTTTATGCGTATTGTAAGTATTGACCCTGGACTAGGAGTAACTGGATTTAGTGTTCTTGAAACTAGAAATAAGAAAATTAAATTACTTGCTTATGGAACTATCAAATCACCACCTTCTTTTTCATTGCCCAACAGATTAAATTATCTGTTTGAAGAGACGAACAAAATTTTAAAAAATTTTTCTCCAGAATCTTTTGCTATCGAAGATTCTTTTTTAAGCAAAAATTTTAAATCTGCGATGTTATTGGGACAAGCAAGAGGTGCACTTATTTTATCTGCAGCTCAATCTAATTTACCTGTCTTTGAATACGCCCCAAGAAAAGTTAAAATGTCTGTCTGCGGCAATGGTGCTGCATCAAAAGAGCAGGTGGGTTTTATGGTTTTAAAAATTTTAAAGCTGGATAAATTAATAAAACCCTATGATATTTCAGATGCAATTGCTGTTGGAATATGTTACTTTAATCAGGAAACCTGAATGATTGATCATTTAAACGGAATAGTTAAAAGGAAATCGGAGGGGGTTCTAATATTGGACGTTAATGGGATAGGCTACAAGTTGCTCATTTCGAATAATTGTCTAAACACGTTACCTGCTATTGGTAAAAAAGTTGAAATATTAGTTTTCCTATATGTGAGAGAAAATATTTTAGATCTTTATGCTTTTAAGGATCGTAATGAACGTGAATCCTTCTTCTTGCTAATCAGCGTAAATGGCATTGGACCAAAGTTAGCTTTGTTGATATTATCTAAATTAGACTTTTTAGAACTCAAAAGACATATAATTGATGGAAGTTTAAATTCCTTAACTGCAATAAATGGTGTAGGGCTAAAAACTGCTAAAAGAATGATAATTGAACTAAAAGAAAAATTTATTTCAATAGGTGATGTTTTAGGTATAAACGATGAAATCCCAAAAAATGACCCTCTTTATGAAAATGTAACTAGTGCTCTCGTATCCTTGGGATTCAAGAAGCATCAAGCAGCTGATGCATGTGAAAAATTAATTAAAAAAGATGATTTTAACGGTAGTTTAGAACAGATTATAAAAAAAGCACTAAAGTACTTAATGAATTGATGGTTTAATGATCTATAAGAAAACCAAACTCTATCAAAAACATTTAAATTTAAAAGGTAATATGGTTCCATTTTCGGGCTTTTTACTTCCAACTCATTATACTAGTATAAAAGAGGAACACCTTGCTGTAAGAAATTCTGCAGGATTGTTTGATGTTAGTCATATGGGAGAAATATTAATTGATGGCTCAGAATCTGAAAGATTTTTAAATTATGTATCTACTAATAATGTAAACTTGTTAACAGATGGCCGTGCTCAATATTCACTATTTTGCAACTCAAAAGGAGGGATATTAGATGATATAATAATATATAGAAAAAGTTTAAACAGTTTTATGCTTGTTGTAAACGCAGTTAATAAACAAAAAATATTAAATTGGTTGAATTTTAACAACCATAAGAATGTTGTAAAAATAACAGATGTAAGTGATAAACTTGGACTGCTAGCATTACAAGGACCAAAATCCCTGTTGCATATTAGAAAGGTATTGAAAATGGACTTATCTAATTTATCTTATTATTCATTTTGCTCAAAAAATTTTGAGAATAGTGAAATCATTATTTCTAGAACAGGTTACACAGGAGAGCTTGGTTACGAATTTTACATTGATAATAGTAAAATAAAAAAATTATGGAATGTACTTTTAAGGGATAATAAAAAATATAAATTAAAACCTGCTGGTCTAGCCAGTCGCGATACCCTTAGAATAGAGATGAAATATAGTTTATATGGTAACGATATAGATGAAAATATTAATCCAATAGAATCTGGTTTAAGTTGGCTGGTGAAATTTGATAAAGATGATTTTATAGGTAAGGAGTCTTTAATACAAGCAAAGAGAAAACCAAAATATTTATCTGTATGTTTGATAATGATAGATAGAGCTATTCCAAGAAAAGGGTATAAGGTATTTGCTGGAGATGAAGAGATCGGGGTAGTTACAAGTGGTACAATTAGTCCATCCTTGCAGAAAGGTATTGCAATAGCCAGGATTAAAAAGAAAAATTATTATTCAACCGAAGAGATTCAAATAAGTGTCAGAGGAGTTATGAAATTAGCTAAAATAATAAAGCCACCATTTTATAAGGCAGGCACTTTTTTATCTGATACTAAATGATTATACGTGGTTTTATAATTAGAAATAGTCTTCAATATTATATTTTGTTTTTTATAGAATTAGTCTTATGAATAAAAGTAGAAGATTAGAGATTTTAGGAATTTTAATTGTTTCAATATCTGTTTTTATTCTTATCAGTCTAGTAGGTTATAATGTAAGTGAGGAGCCTACCATATCCCCAAATGTTAAAATTGAAAATCCTATGGGCATCCTTGGTGTTTTTATCTCGCATTTTTTGATCAAACTATCGTTTGGATTTTCAACAATTACATTACCAATTATAGGGATTTTTTGGGGCTGGTTTTTATTTTCGAAAAGACAATTGGATAAATTAAGACTACTAACCTTGTATTCTATTTCAACGATGATATTGTTTTCAATCTCAATTGGTGTTTTTGAAATAATGCATGTTAATGGTCAAATAAATTTTACCAGTGCAGGTTTGATAGGAGGTAACATTGCATTACTAATTGTGGACTGGTTATCTTTTTGGGGATCAATATTACTTTTAATATCCTGTTTTTTGATTCTTTTTAGATCTTATTTCGATATTGATTATCATTCATCAATTGTTTCTCTAAAAAAAGCTATTAAAAATTGGAAAAGAGAGAAAAGCTTTTTGATAGAAAAAAAAATTAATGATCACAAAAAGTATAAGCATACAGCAGGACTTAAATCTAAATTAGATAAAAACGTTAAAGCTGCTGCTATGGCAAATAAGAGCGCTACCACTGATATATTATTAAAAGATGAACTAAATCTTGGATCTTTAGATGCAGAGAAGACAATTTCTAAAGATAAATTATCCAAAAAGATAGATATGAAAGAAGTTGTAAGTGAAGAGGTTGAAAAAGATTTAAATATTGAGGAGATGGATAAAATTCAAAAAGTTAATTTTGATAAAGTTAAAAAGAGAAAAAATATTAAGGAAAAATATTACTTACCATCATCTGAACTGCTAAGTGAGCCAATTGATTCATCTAGTGAATTAAACCGCAAGGAACTAATAGATAGAGCAGATTACCTATCTCAATCTTTGTCCACCTATGGAGTGGAGGGCAAAGTTGTTAATGTCCATCCTGGGCCAGTTATAACCTTATTTGAAATTGAGCCTGCAGAGGGTGTAAGAGTTAATAAATTTGTTCAATTAGCTGATGATTTAGCGAGAGTAATGGAGGCAAGTAGCGTTAGAGTAATTGCACCAATCCCGGGGAAATCATCGGTAGGTATTGAACTACCAAATGTAAATCCAGCTACTGTATTCTTTAAATCAGTTGTTAATAGTCCCGAGTTTGCTAAATCAGAATCATTATTAACCCTTGCAATAGGTAAAAACACAACTGGTGGAATAAGTACTCTAGATTTAGCTAAAATGCCCCATCTTTTAATTGCAGGTACTACAGGATCTGGAAAATCAGTTTGTATTAATACTATTATCTGCTCAATCCTATATAGATCAACTCCTGAAGAAGTAAAATTTGTTATGATTGATCCAAAAAAGGTAGAGATGACACTTTACCGTCAACTTGAAGGCTATCATCTTTTGAAAATGGAAGACATCTCTGAGCCTATTGTGACGAATGTTGAAAATGCAGTACTTGCGTTAAGATCTCTAGAAAAGGAAATGGACAGACGTTACACAATATTAGCTGATGCATTGGTGAGAAACATAAGTGAGTATAACGAGAAAATGAAAAAAGATAGAAAAGAAATTCTTCCATATATAGTTTTAGTAGTAGATGAATTAGCTGATTTGATGATGTTGTCAGCAAAAGATGTTGAAGCTCCAATCGCTAGATTAGCTCAATTGGCAAGAGCAGTTGGCATTCACTTGGTAATTGCTACTCAAAGGCCATCCGTGGATGTAATAACTGGAGTGATAAAAGCTAATTTCCCATCCAGGATAGCTTTTCAAGTTGCCAGCAAGATAGATTCTAGAACCATTATCGATCAACCAGGTGCAGATAAGCTAATTGGGAGAGGGGACATGTTACATCTTGGGACTGGAAATTCTGATGTATTTAGAATGCACAATGCTTTTCTTTCGCTAGATGAAATTGAATCGATTATGAATCATGTAGTATCCCAACCAAAACCTCATGAACTTGTTCTTCCATCAGTCAAAGAACCAAAAACTTCCGAAATTACAAATAATAATGGGACCAATGATGAAATGATAAATGAAGCTATTACCTTGGTTGTTACTCACCAACAGGGATCAATCTCTCTTTTGCAAAGACGGTTGAAAATTGGCTATTCCAGAGCTGCAAGATTAATTGATGAAATGGAGCAAATTGGAGTTGTAGGACCATTCACGGGTAGCAAGGCTAGGGAAGTCTTAGTTGATGAGACCTATTTGGAAATGATAAATGATTAAATTATGATTTATTTTTTGCTTTTTATGAATGCTGTATCAATAGCTTTTGGTAATCTGTATTTAAATAAATTTTATTCATTCATGGATAACGACAAAGTAATAAAATTTGAAATCACGATTACTCATACTCAATTTGACTCTGATTACATAACTAAAGGTGATTTTTATTTTGTAGAACATAATCATTATGTTTTTGACACTAAATTGAAAAGACTGATCTTCAATAACGATCAGATAGTTACATTTAATAAGGCTGATCGTCAGGTATTGTATGAGAATAAAATTAGTGAAACTTTTTCAATTTTTGATATTTTTAAACCTAAAAATAAGCTAATTAAAGCAAGTAAATTTGAATTAATCGGGCAAGAGGTAGAAATTTATTTTAACATGAAAGAGTTATCATCCTACGGTTCCTTGCTAATTAATGCAACTGATGGCAGTCCCAAACTTATTAAGGTAAGCACTGAAGAAAAGATAAATATAGAATTGAAAATTCAGACCGTAACAACATCCTCAAAATTAAAACTAAAAGATATCGATACGAGTAAATTCAGCGTAATAGATCTTCGTGGCTAAGTCAATAAAATTAATATTAATCACTTTAATTAGTTTAATTGGCTTATTTCTAGCTTTTAGGGGCGAGGATTTAAATTTAATCGCTTTAGAATTAAAGAAGGTTAATCGGGGTGGACTATATCTAGCTTCAATGATTTTACTTATTAGTTGTTACATTAGGGCTATAAGGTGGAAAATTCTCATTGAACCCTTTGGATCAATCTCAATTAGTAAATCTCTGTCTGCAACAATGATCGGATACTTTGGTAATGGTGTCCTGGTCTTTAGGTTAGGAGAATTATTAAAAGCCTATTCAATATCCAGAAATTCTCAAATAAAAACTACTAATTTAATTGGCACTGTTATTTTGGAGAGATCTCTGGACCTATTGATGGTCTTCCTAATATTTATGTTGTCACTTCCTTGGTTTCCAGTGACTACATTAAATATTCATTTAAATAATCACAGCATCATTGTTTTAATTTTACTTTTAATTGCAATTCTGATTGCTCTTTTTTACCACAGAGTTACCTTTGGTAATAAGATTTTGCATTTTACAAATAAACATAAAGAAAAAAAGTTTATTCAACTTTGCCTTAATATTTTGGATGGTTTAATCTCGATCAAAAAATCTCCCAATTTAAAAAAAATAATATTTTATAGTATAGCTTTGTGGATAATATACCTAGGAACAACTTTTACTTTAATATACTCTTGTAATATTAATTTAAAATTTTTTGATATATGTTTATTATTTGTAATGGGAAGTATAGCTTTAGGTATACCGGCATTACCTGGATCAATAGGCACATATGACGTGGCTGTTAAATATTTCCTGGTGGTAGCTTTTAACTTAAGCAATCATGAGGCTTTAAATTATGTTATTGTTTCACATGCAATATCTTATTTTCCTTTAACAGCAGTAGGATCCATATTTTTCATTTTTAGTAATGTAAATTTAAAACAAATCAAATATGGGGATAATTTATGAAAATTTATGATTGTATATTTTTAGATAGAGATGGAACAATAAATTTTGATCCCGGATATATTAAAAACATAGATGAATTCAAATTATACTCTTACGCAATAGATGCTCTAAGAAAGTTAAGTCTTATCACTAAATCTTTTTGTATTGTTTCAAATCAATCTGGTGTTTCAAGAGGTATAATTAATATTGATGAACTGAATAAAATCCATGAGTACATAAAATTAACATTTAAGAAGCACAATATCAATCTGATAGATATTTTAATTGCGACTGACCATCCTGACAAAGAACCATCGAGCAGAAGAAAACCTGGTATCGGAATGTTCATTGAAGCGAAAAGCGTTTATGAAATTAAATTAAAAGATTCTTTAATGATAGGTGACTCCTATACTGATATTGAACCAGGTAGAGTAATTGGTATG
Source organism: uncultured Fidelibacterota bacterium (assembly GCA_902611135.1). GTDB lineage: Bacteria > Fidelibacterota > Marinisomatia > Marinisomatales > UBA1611. The sequence continues at coordinate 10,279 of CACLYL010000025.1, forward strand.
GAAAGTATGTTAGTATTGTCTGGAATTGGTAATTTATCTCTCAAAAAATTTAAAAATAATTTATGGCCAAATTACATTGTCAATAATTTATCAGAAGGAGCTGATCTGTTGTGCAAAGAAAAATTGGAATATTAATGGGTGGTTTAAGCAGCGAGCGGGAAGTTTCAATAAACACTGGTTCTGCTGTAATGAAAGCTTGTAAACAATTAGATTACAATGTTTTAGTTTTGCAATTTAAAAGAAACTATAAAAAATTTAAGTCCCAAATGCAGGATTGCGATATAATTTTTAATGCTTTGCATGGAGGAACTGGGGAGAATGGAGAAGTGCAAAACTGGATGGAAAAAAATAATATTAAATTTACTGGCTCAGATTCGTCATCATCATCAGTATGCATGGATAAGGCTAAAACAAAGACAATTTTAAATAGAGAAAAAATAAGAACACCATTATGGGAGATTCTAAAATCGACAGATGAAAAAACAAACATTGATTTACCACTAATAGTAAAGCCCAATGATGAGGGCAGTACCTATGGGCTAAGGAAAGTAACAAAAGAAGCGGACTTGATATCAGCAATTCATAATGCACATGGCAATGGTAAAAAAGTTTTAGTTGAAGAGTTTATCCAGGGTCGAGAACTTACAGTCACTATTCTGGATAATAAAGCGTATCCCATAATTGAGATTAAGCCTGTTAATTTGCTTTATGATTATGAATGCAAGTACTCAAGAGGAATGGCAAAATTTATTTGTCCTGCAAAATTAGATTTTGAGATTGAAAAGAGGATAAAAAGCGATACAGAAAAAATATTTAAAATTTTAGGTTGTTCGATTTATGGTAGAGCAGATTATATTTTAGATAAAAATAACAAACATTACTTTCTAGAAATGAATACCTTACCCGGAATGACGAAAACTAGCTTAGTTCCAAAATCAGTTGCAAAAGTCGGGTTATCATTTAGTGAATTGATAGAAAAAATAATAAAATTAAGTTTATAAGTGTCATTATATCTATACAACACGGCAGCGAAAAAAAAACAGTTATTCAAAACCATTAAAGAGAAAAATGTGCGTTTATATACTTGTGGGCCTACAGTATATGATTATTCGCACATTGGGAATTTTCGAACCTTTATTTTTCAAGATGTCTTAAAAAAATGGTTGATATTGAGTGGATACAAAGTAAAACACGTCATGAATATCACTGATGTAGATGATAAAACAATCAAAAGATCAATAGATGAGGGTATTCCTCTAAAAGATTTAACAACCTATTACGAGCAAAGATTTTTTGAGGATTTAGATTGGTTAAAGATTGCAAAAGCAGATTTCTACCCCAGGGCCACTGACTCAATATCAAAAATAGTTGAAATGATTTCAGCTTTAATTAGTAAAAAATATGCTTATGTCGAAAAGGATGGATCTGTATATTTTAAAATTAAAAATTTTAAAAAATATGGAGAGCTATCGGGGTTGCCCATAAACAATTCAACAAAATCGGCTAGGGTGCTCACGGACGAATATGATAAAGATTCACCTCAAGATTTTGTATTATGGAAAAGTTATAAAAAATCTGATGGAATTACTTTTTGGGAGTCTCCATGGGGAAAAGGTAGACCAGGATGGCATATAGAATGTTCTGCAATGAGTATCGGATATCTTGGAGAATCTTTTGACATTCATTGTGGGGGAGTCGATAATATTTTTCCTCATCATGAAAATGAAATTGCTCAATCTGAAGGTTTCACTGGGAAAAAGTTTGTGAACTTCTGGTTACATTCAGAGCACTTAATGATGGACAAAGCAAAAATGAGTAAATCCTCAAAAAACTTTTTTACAATTGAGTATCTGAAAGAATATGGTTTCAAAGCGGGCGCTTTAAGATATTTACTGCTTTGTGGCCATTACCGCCATAAACTTAAATTTTCGTTGAAATCAATGTTAAAAGGGAATAGAGTTTTAGAAAAGATAGAAAATTTCAGCTTTCGCTTGATAGATAAAGGAGCTATGGGTCTTGACAAAAAGCTCTTGAAAGAGCCAGAAGATTGCAAAATATTTAAAAATCACATGAACAATGATTTGGATACTCCAAAGGCTCTAGCTGTATTTTTTTCCTATATAAAAAAGGTAAATAAATCCCTTGATGATAATAATTTAAATAAGGTTGCGCTTGGGAGGGCTTGGACATTTTTTTCTATTTTCAATGATGTCTTTTCAATGGTGGATTTGAATGAATTAATTGTACCTAGTTCAATAAATAACCTATTAGCTCTAAGGAAAAAAGCTAGAGCGAAAAAGGATTGGAAAGCCTCTGACGAGATTAGAAATCTTATAAAGGAGGAGGGGTATGATGTTGAAGATAGTGTCGATGGTCAAAGAGTCAAGAAGATTAAAATATGAAATTAATATTAATTGTTGAAATTACTTTGAAAAAAATATTATATTTGTAAGCTGTAGGTATGGCTTGATTTTCACTTTTCTTCAACAAATGTTAATTTTGCCACCGTAGCTCAGTTGGTAGAGCAACTGATTTGTAATCAGTCGGTCGGAGGTTCGAGTCCTCTCGGTGGCTCTATCGAAAATGTTTTTTGATAAACTTAAAAATAGGGGAGATGCCTGAGCGGTCAAAAGGAGCAGACTGTAAATCTGCCGGCATATGCCTTCGGAGGTTCAAATCCTTCTCTCCCCACCGGTTGCGAGTGTAGTTCAATGGTAGAACCCCAGCCTTCCAAGCTGGTGATGTCGGTTCGATCCCGATCACTCGCTCGAGTTGCCTGCGTAGCTCAGTCGGTAGAGCACTTCCTTGGTAAGGAAGAGGTCACCGGTTCAAGTCCGGTCGTAGGCTCTTTGTTTAAAAATTAAAGGAGTTAAAAATATGGCGAAGCAAAAATTTGAAAGAAATAAACCTCACGTAAACATTGGTACAATTGGACATGTTGATCATGGTAAAACGACGTTGACTGCAGCAATTACAACTGTCCAAAGTGCGCGTGGTTTTGCTGAGGCAATGCCATTTGATAATATAGATAATGCTCCGGAAGAAAGAGAAAGAGGGATTACCATACAGACCGCTCATGTAGAGTATGAAACTGAAAATCGTCATTATGCCCATGTTGATTGTCCTGGGCACGCTGATTATATTAAAAATATGATAACTGGTGCTGCTCAGATGGACGGTGCTGTGTTAGTTGTCTCTGCTGCTGATGGACCTATGCCTCAGACCAGAGAACATGTTTTACTTGCCAAACAGGTTAATGTGCCTTCAATAGTTATTTTTATGAATAAGACTGATCAAGTTGATGATGAGGAGTTAATAGAGTTGGTTGAGATGGAGCTCCGTGATCTTTTAAATGAATACGAGTTTCCTGGTGATGAAACACCTATCATTAAAGGCTCTGCCTTAAATGCGTTAAATTCTCCGGATGATGATTCCGCAAACAAGTGTGTTGTTGACTTGATGGAAGCGTGTGATAGTTTTATACCTGAGCCAAAAAGAGATGTTGACAAGCCCTTTTTAATGCCAGTGGAAGATGTCTTTTCTATTACGGGTCGAGGTACAGTAGGTACAGGGCGTATTGAGAGTGGTATGATTAAAGTCGGTGACGAGGTCTCCATATTAGGAATGGGAGCAGATAGAAAAACAACAATAACCGGTATTGAGATGTTCAGAAAGCTTTTGGATGAAGGACAAGCTGGAGATAATGCAGGTTTGTTACTTCGTGGTGTTGATAAAGAAGATTTAAATAGAGGTATGGTTTTAGCTGCTCCGAGTTCAATTACACCTCATACAAAATTCAAAGCAAGTGTTTATGTCCTAAAGAAGGAAGAGGGTGGTCGACATACACCATTTTTTAATGGATATCGCCCTCAGTTTTACTTTAGAACTACGGATGTTACAGGAGTAGTGACTCTAGCTGATGGAGTTGAGATGGTTATGCCAGGAGATAATGTTGAGTTTCAGGTAGAATTGATCACTCCTATTGCAATGGATAAAGAATTGCGTTTTGCAATTAGAGAAGGTGGCCACACGGTTGGTGCTGGAGTCGTTACAGAAATTAATGAATAGGAAAAATAATGGCTGGAAATAGTAAACGAACTATTATTCATTTGGAAAGCACTGCTGGAACTGGTTACAGATATACATTTACCAAAAGTAAGAAAAAGCACCCAGAGCGGATTGAGTATTTAAAATACGATCCTCTAGTTAGAAAAAGGGTAATGTTTAAAGAGACTAAGTAATCATGACAATGTACTTTCAAACTATTAAGTTTAGGAGAGTAGCTCAATTGGTAGAGCAACGGCCTCCAAAGCCGTAGGTTGCAGGTTCAAGTCCTGTCTCTCCTGCTTTTTTGAGTAAATATTAAAAACGAATGGAAAATAATAAAAAATGTCAAAGGTAGTAGGTTTTTTTAATGATGTTAAGTTGGAACTTAACAAGGTCTCTTGGCCCACGTGGGATGATCTAAAAAATAGCACTTATGTTGTTTTAAATCTTTCTTTAATTTTGATCTTATTTTTATTCTTTGTTGATTTGATTTTATCAAAAATTTTAAGTTATATACTCTAATTTATGGATTGGTATACGTTAAGAGTTATTTCTGGAAAGGAAAAAAAAATAAAGGAAAATATTTTGTTTGATGTTGCTGAAAATAATATGGAAGAGCTTATTACTGACGTACTCGTCCCTTCTGAAAATATTGTTGAAATGAGAGGTGGTAAGAAAAAGATCAGGGAAAGAGTTTTTTTCCCAGGATATTTACTAATTCGTTTAGAAGTAACAAAAGAAACTAGACATCTTCTCGAAAGTATTAACGGCGTCATCTCATTTTTAGGGCCGAAGGGTAAGCCTCAGCCATTGAAACCAGATGAAACCAAAAGGTTTTTAGGTGATTTTGACGGAACTGATGGTCCTCTCCGTACAACGGAAGCTGCTCCATATAAGATTGGAGATTCTGTAAAAGTTACCGACGGTCCCTTTATGGATTTTTCAGGCCTTGTTCAAGAGGTTAATCATGATAAGAGGAAATTAAAAGTTTTAGTAAGTATTTTTGGAAGAGAAACTCCTGTGGAGCTGGACTATCTTCAGGTTGAGTTAGAAAGTTAAAAGAGGCTTTATCTATGGCAAAAAAAATAGTAGGGTTTATAAAACTCCAAATTGAAGCTGGGAAAGCAAATCCTGCGCCACCTGTTGGTCCTGCCCTAGGTCAACATGGTGTTAATATAATGAATTTTTGCAAAGCATTTAATGCTGCAACTCAAGAAAAATCTGGAGATTTAATACCAGTAGAGATCACGGTTTATGCAGATAGAAGCTTTACCTTCGTCACAAAAACCCCTCCTGCTGCAAGGCTCATATTAAAGGCTGCAAAGCTTTCAAAAGGCTCTTCTGAACCGAATAAAGATAAGGTTGGTTACCTCACACTATCAGATTTAAAGTCGATTGCTGAATTAAAGATGGCTGATTTAAATGCTAATACAATCGAGCAAGCAATAATGATGATCAAGGGGACTTGTCGATCAATGGGTATTGAGGTAAAGTAATAGTTATGAAGACTACAAAAAATATCAAAATGGCTATTTCAAAATATAACAGGGAAGAAAAGTACTCCCTCGGCAAAGCTATCTCGATTCTAAAAGAAATGAAATTTTCAAAATTTGATGAAAGTGTTGATATTGCAATTAATTTAAATGTAAACCCTAGGCATGCAGAAGAAAATATAAGAGTCAATGCTGCATTACCTCACGGTACAGGCAAAGTTGTTAAGGTGCTTGTATTATGTTCGGGGCCAAACGAAAAAAAAGCTAAAGAAGCCGGTGCTGATTTAGTTGGGAATGAAGAATTTTTAAGTAAAATTAAAAACGGTTGGACAGATGTTGACAAAATTGTAGCAACTCCTGATATGATGGGCGAATTGGGAAAACTAGGTAAGATTTTAGGACCAAAGGGTCTCATGCCTAATCCTAAAAGTGGTACCGTGACCATGGATGTGAAATCTGCTGTTCATGCTCTTAAAGCTGGTCAGGTAGAAATGAGGGTAGATAGCTATGGTATAATCCATGTTGCAAGCGGAAAAATCTCTTTTGATAAAAGCAAGTTAATAGAAAACATAAAAGTTATTTTTAACGTCATAAAAAAGGCTAGGCCTGCATCTGTAAAGGGCATTTTTGTAAAAAAGATATCATTATCTTCAACAATGGGGCCTTCAATTTTAATTGATAAATCGCAGATGGAGTCATAAAATGCCTAGTAAGAAAAACATAGCTCAGTTAAGTGACCTAAAAAATATATTCTCAAAGGCTACCGCTATTTACTTCACAGGATATCAAGGTCTTAATGTTGCTTCAATAACAAATCTTAGAGGTAGCTTTTTCAAAAATAATATCGATTATAAGGTTGCAAAAAATTCATTACTGAAAATCGTTATTAATGAAAACAACCTATCTGAGCTGGAAAATGTTCTCAAAGGTGATACAGCGATAGCTATATCCTATGATGAGCCTGTGACGCCTGCAAAAATTCTAAAAGAGTTTATTAAGGATAATGACTTGCCTGTTATTAAAGGGATTATTGTTGATGGTAAAGTAATGAAAGCTGAAATGTTTGAAAAGTTGTCCAAAATGGATTCTAAAGAAGCAATGTTAGGTCAGTTAGTTTCGATGCTAAATAATCCACTTCAAAAATTAGTATCAACTTTAAACTCTCCCATGCAAAACACTTTGGGTATATTAGGAAATTTAAAAAATAAAAGTTAATCAAATAGATAAGGAGAATATGAAATGGCAATTTCTCGAGCAGATGTGCTCACATACTTAGAAAAGTCAAATATGATAGAAATATCAGAACTTATTAAAGAAATCGAAGAAAAGTTTGGTGTTTCCGCCGTTGCCCCTGTGGCTGTTGCTGCGGCGCCCGTTGCTGGTGAGCAAGCTACGGAAGCAAAAACTGAATTTGATTTAATTTTAAAATCTGCAGGGCAATCTAAAATAAATGTAATAAAGGTTGTCAGAAGCATTACCGACCTAGGATTAAAAGAGGCTAAAGAACTTGTAGATGCTGCACCTAAAGCACTTAAAGAGGCAATTTCTGAAGCTGAAGCAAATGAAATGAAAGCAAAGTTAGAAGAAGCAGGCGCTGAAGTCGAATTAAAGTAAAATAAGGATCAAATAGTTAGTTTTAGTTCAAAAAATTAGAAGGAGGCTTAATTGGAAGCCGTTACAAGTAAATTTCACAAAAGAAAGACTTTTTCAAAAATTCCTGCATTCGCAGATGTACCTGACTTGCTTTCGATTCAGACAAGATCATATGAGCAATTTCTCCAGGAATGGACGCCTAATGAAGCCAGGCAATCCATAGGTTTAGAGGGGGTTTTCAAAAGCGTTTTCCCTATTGAAGATTCTCATCGAAACTACATTTTACAGTATAAAAGATACTACCTTGGTCAACCAAAATATAGTCCTGATGAGTGCCTAGATCGAGGAGTTACATACTCAGCTCCTTTAAGAGTTCGCTTGGCTCTTCATATCACTGATGAAAATAATAAAAATGAATACTCTCAAAGTATTGAGCAGGACGTATATTTCGGTAATATTCCATACATGACAGAGAAAGGTACATTCATCATAAATGGAGCTGAAAGGGTTATAGTTTCTCAATTACAACGTTCTCCTGGCGTATTTTTTGATGAGTCAATTCACCCTAATGGAACCAAACTATTTCAAGCAAGAATCATTCCTGCGCGTGGATCTTGGGTGGACTTTACCACAGATATAAACGATTGCTTATTTGTCATTATTGATAGAAGAAGAAAATTTCCTGTTACAATGTTGTTAAGAGCTCTAGGGTTTACCTCAAATACGGATATATTTAATGCTTTTGGTCTGATAAAGGAAGTTGACTTTTCTAAAGATAAAAGTATAATAAATAACTACATTGGAGCTACTATAACTGAGGATGTGGTAGATACGAAAACTGGAGAAATTTTCTTTGAAAGTGGCGTTGAACTTACAGTTGAAAATACTGCTGGCCTCGTTGAATCTGGGATTGGCTCTGTCAATTTAGTTGATTCAAATAAGGATTTTCACTCAATGTTACTACTGAACACAATTGAGAAGGATCCAACCAACAGCACTGAAGAAGCCCTTGCTGTGGTTTATCAACTATTACGCACTAGTGAGCCTCCAAATTTGGAAACAGCTCAAAAGTTTATTGAGAGGATATTTTTCAGCCCCAAGAAATATGATTTGGGTCAGGTTGGAAGGTACAGGCTTAACCAGCAGTTTAATTTAAAGATACCAGTTGAGGAAACTGTGTTGACTATTGATGATATAATTAAGGTGGTTCATTTTCTAATCGACATGAGAAAAGGTGATCGAGGTATGGATGATATAGATCATCTTGGAAATAGAAGGGTCAAAACAATTGGAGAACAGCTAACAAATCAATTCAGTGTTGCCCTAAGTAGAATGATAAGAACTATACACGAGAGAATGAACTTGAGAGAATCGGAAAGTATAACTCCTCAAGATTTAATTAATTCAAGAGTTGTCACAACGGTTATTAATACATTTTTTGGCACTTCTCAGCTTTCACAATTTGGAGATCAGACAAATCCACTTGCTGAAATTACGCACAAGCGAAGAATCTCTGCCCTTGGTCCAGGCGGTTTAACTAGAGAGAGAGCTGGATTTGAAGTTCGAGATGTTCATTATACTCAT
>CACLYL010000026.1 GCA_902611135.1 uncultured Fidelibacterota bacterium
CCACCTTTTACATGAATTTGCTCTAACCCCCGCTCTTCATGATCTGGAACGGATTTATTTCGACTTACGACCTTCACTACACCAGATTGCAATGTATAAAGCTCAGATAAGTCCCTAATGGGGAGCGACTGAATAGCCTCACTGCTCACAGTTACCTTTTTAGAAGTACTCCCTTTTTCTACAAGCGGTTTTGTCCCAAGAACCTCAACCTCATCTCCTTCAACTGCCGCAATTGGAAGTTTAAAATTAAGCCATACAGTCTGATCCATAACAACACCAACTTCCGTCATGGTCTGCTTTTGATAACCCATCATTTGAACGACCACGTCGTATTGTCCAACAGGTATGTTTAGAATGATATAATTCCCGTCAGTATCGGCTGCTGCCCCAACACCAACATCTGGGACATAAATATTTGCTCCAGGCAAAGGACTTCCTTCAATATCAGTCACTTTTCCTCGTATTGTTCCATCCGTTCCAGCAAAAGCAAGGCATGTAAAAAGTACAGGCGAAAATAAACTATTAATTAATTTTTTCATTCTTCAAGCTCATTTAAATCAATTGTGTGTAAACCGGTTTGAGTGCCCAATTTAAATGGGTCAAAATTAAAATCAGGATCCTCTCCAATATCTTTTAACTCTATTAATTTAGCTGGATTCGTTAATTTCTTGAACAAACCTTCCTCCTGCTCAATATCAACCGAAGCTAGCTCTAACCGATTTAATCCTATCCAGGCCTCATTATTTTCATCAAGATAATTACTATTCGGTGTAAAACTTGATTCATATGGGTGTTCAGACCAACGTATAAACACCTCACTTTTCACTAATCCTTTATCTTTAACTAAATACGATTCTGTTTTTTGTCCAAATTCGACGCCACTTCCAATCATAGTCATATTCAAATGCTGCGTTATTTTGAAACAATCATCAAAGGTAATGTTATCAGCAGGACCGCTAAAACTTTGACGTTCCCCAGCAGGGACCGTAACGCTCGCACTTTCTACCTGGTAAGTTTTTTCAACAAAATAAACTGAAATTTCAGTGGTGTCATAATAGGCAGTATCAACACGCTCACCATCTCTCAATAAACCGTTTGTAGTATAATAGAGGACTTCACTCTCTAAACTTTTTTTATTCCAAAAACCATCATCTATTTCATTAGGACTATAGTAAAACCCTACTGGAAGGAAATAGGAAGGATATACTATCTGATTTAGGTGCTCAGGCTTATGAAAAATATGATAATTATAAAACTGTTCAACCGACCCCCCAGATGTTCTGGTCCATTCAGATTTAGTTATGTAGTAGTCATCTGGATTTAAGGAGCTGGCATTTTGTACATGTCCAACTTTTCTTCTAGTGTAAAGCGTTACTAGAGAATCTACATCATCTACATACTGCTGCTTTAGATCATAAAATTCAACCTCTTCAATAACATCTGTGTAAATATTCCCCCATCTATCTGTGACATCATCACCTATAATTATCTCCATTAGAACGCTTGGACTCGATGGATCAGACCAATCAACAATAAGATTATTAGGTTTATCTCCGATTACATATAATAATGTATCCTCAATACCATCACCATTAACATCCTTCAGACTGTATTCCTCTTCACGATCAAACAAACGATTTCCTACATCAGTAAAACTTTCACCTTCAGTATAAAATCCATCGCCATCTTCATCCGTGTAAGATTCTTCATCATCCCAAGTTTCATTGCAATTTCTATCTTGATAGGGCTCACTTAAATCATAAACGCCATTGTCGTTAACGTCATAAAAAGGCTCATGGGGATCCCAAATATCATTCCCATTGTCCAAGAATTCATAAACAAAAGAAATAACTCCATCATTATTGTAGTCCTGTATTAAATCATCACTATCAGCATCGTATACTCCATTGTTATTGTTATCCTGGTATTCATAGAGTAGCTCATAAGATCCATTGCCATCGTAATCTGCGATAGTATTCTCAGTTAAATCATGCTTCCCATTATCATTGCAGTCTGTATTGATCCTAAATACTAATGAATCTTGGCTTAATTGCTGGCGATTAAATTCAAATGTATTAAGGAAACGAATTTGATCGTCTGCAAAAAATATATAGTTTGTATCAGTCCAAACGGAAGAGTCTACAAATAACATGCCCTGATCAATAAAGGGCGTATCAACTATGGCTTTGTAATAATTAATGTTAAAAGTATCATTATAATAAAGCATTGTATCAGATAAGATCCAATCAGAATTAACCAACTTGTACCTCTGAAGCGATGGCTCAGCTTCTAAATTCCATTCTAGCGACTCAAGATTTTTAAATGGCGTTGAAGTCATTTGAACTGAATCTTGCACCACTGAATCAATTACCGTCAGCTCTGGTATGGGCTCTCGGTAAGTAAATTCATCTTCATCCTCAGCTGTCATAGAGAGTAAATGATTGGGAAAAGTTCTGTAAGACATTGTGGGCGGATCTTCCCCAAAGAGATTATAGTAATCTGAATACGTGTTATAATTTCTCATTAAACTTGGATTGTACCGAAAAAATTGAGCATTAACGTCATTTTCAAAGTTGTAAAAGTAATCATCGATAGAACCCGTTTTACCAGAGAGATCTTTATCTAGGGTGTTTTCATATTTTACTTCTAACGAATTTTCTTTCGCAACTTCTTCACAGGACCAGAAAAGAAGAAATAATATTAATGAAAGTAGAAAATTTGATTGTTTTCGCATAGATTCTAATTAGATTAAGACTATAACATTATTTATAGTGAGCAAAAGTTGAACAATTTTTCCAAATAATTCAACCAATTTATTAACAATAGTTTATTAAAATGAGATTATTAAAAGCTAAACTTTTCTTTTTATTGATATATTCAAATTTAAATGCCCATGCCCCTGACCCATCTCCCTATATTGTTTTGCAGCCAAATGGAAAAGAAATTAAATTAATTAATCGGGGAAATCATACGCAAGGATGGCATGAATATAATGGCTGGACAGTTGTTAAAAACTCAAAAACCCAGTGGGTTTATGCATTACGCAATAACGGAAGCAAATTAATTCCATCGAATATCCTAGCAGGTATTGATCCAGAGCCGAATGAAGGTCAAATGCCGTTTATAAAAAGGGGCATAAGGCCTACACCAATAAGGATAATTGATGATGCTCCTATTCCTAATTTAAATGCAGTTCGAAATGATACATTTCATGTACCTTTATTACTTGTCGAATTTCCTGATGCTCCAGCGACTTATGATTCTTTGGACTTTGAATTTTTAATGAACCAAACAGGTTATAATCATCTAGATTATGATAATACTGGCAGCTTCAAAGATTATTTTCAAGAAATTTCATATAATCAATTTCTACCGTTCTCTGAAGTAACGAATTGGATTATGGCCCCTGAACAACATAGCCACTATTCATACAGCAACCCTGATGGATGGTCTCATGTTAGACAATTAGTAAGACACACTGTAGACCAGCTCGAAAACCAAGGATTTGATTGGTCCAAATTTGATAATGATGGCGATGGATATGTTGATGCTCTAAACATCATTCACCAAGGAGCCGGAGCAGAACAGGGTGATCATTCAAATATATGGTCGCATAAATCAAGTCTTGGTGAATTAAGTGTGCTCTATGATGGTGTCATAATAAATAGCTACACAATGAATCCAGAAATACAGAGTGGCAATATTGCAGCTATTGGAGTTTTATCCCACGAATTTGGTCACGCCCTAGGGCTTCCAGATCTTTACGATACAGATTACTCTTCATCCGGAGCAGGTACTTATTCTTTAATGGCCAGTGGTGCTTGGGGTACTACGGGTAACTCCCCTTGGCACCCTTCCACAATGATTGGTTGGTGCAAAAACCGGTTGGGCTGGGTTGAGATTATAAATATTAATGAAAGTCAAAATGGCATTCAACTGGAACAAACTTATTCAAATGATCAAATTATTCGTATCAATCACCCAACAGTTCCAGAAGAATATTGGTTAATTGAAAATCGCCAGCAAGTTGGATCAGACACATTGATGCCTGATGGTGGTTTGGCCATATGGCATGTCAATGATGATATTACCAATGGCTGGGCAATAAACAATGATGAGCCATATTATGGCGTCGGCTTGGAGCAAGCAGATGGCCAATTCGGACTAGAAAATGGCGGTCCCAGCAATGCTGCTGATATTTATCCTGGTTTAACTAATAATAGAGAGTTTAGCCATTCATCCTCGCCAAACACCACGAGTTTATATGGTGAACCATCAATGATTCGAATCGACAATATTTCTGATTCTGAAGCGATCATGACCTTTGATCTAACATTTAATGAGATAATTCTTGCAAATGCTTCAATTATTGGTGGTTCAGGATACGCATATAGTAATGGAAACATATCTATTAGCATAGATAATGACATGCATCTTGAGACATTAGAGTTTGATTTAGAATTTTCTCCTGCGTTTGTCGAAATAATAGATGTGACTCCTATTGAGAGAACCACTTTTGATTCAGTAATTATTGAGGATAACTACGTAACCATCATTAATCCTATTATAACCCCTGGTTCAGGGCCTGTTTTAAATGTAGAGTTGTTCAATAATGTTGGAGTAGAAACAGAGGTATCTGTTAACTTTAGCATGTGCATAGCATATAATAGTGATGGTCAAGAGGTAGGGATGAATATCCAAAATAACGCATCATACCAAATCTTGCCCTCTGTTCAATACTTTAATATTCTTAATGGATTTGGTTCTGTAAATGGAGGAGCCTCTAGTGTTATCTCATTGGTAAATACTGTTCCAATTTCTATGACTGTTTTTCAAATTATTTCATCATCAAATATAATCGCTCCAAGCGATGAACCATATTCTGATATAAACGAAAATGGGATTTACGATGATGGTGAACCTTTCTTAGACTGGAATAATAATGAGATATGGTCTCCAATGGTTGAACCTATTGATTTAGATATAGACTGGGATTATGATGTTACTATTTCAGAAAATATTTTAACAGTGGGCTTAACAAATTGGGATGATTATTTAGAAATAGGACCTCATGATCTAATTAGAATCAATTATTCAGTAGATGAACAGGCTGAGTTAGATCAATTTGTAGAATTAAATACTAATGTACTTTTGATTTTAGATGCCTGGGGAAACAATGGAATCCCCTATGTTAATGGCAACGGAACTATAACAATTAATGAAATTTTATTTACAAGTGAATATTCTGAAATTCCTAAGGAATTTTCATTGGACAAAATTTATCCAAATCCATTTAATGCTGAAACAACCATTCAATTTTCAGTACCAAATACTAATAAAAATTTTGTCGAATTACGCGCTTTTGATGTAAAAGGACGAATGATTAAAAAGTTTGCTGACAAAAATTTCAACCCAGGTGTTCATAAACTAAATTGGAACAGTAATAGTTTTAGTTCAGGCATCTATTTTATTGAATTAAGATCTGAAAATTTTACACAAGTAGAAAAAGTTAGCTTGATAAAATAATTACGCAGACTTTCTATTTTTATCAAATTCAAAGGTCGCTGTTCGATTATCAAATATTGTTTTCTCAGTTATCGTTACTTTTGTAACACCCTTCATGTCAGGTAATTCAAACATTAAATTCAATAATTTTTCTTCCATAACAGAGCGAAGTGCCCTAGCCCCAACCTTTTTCTGAAGTGCAAGCTTTACGATAGCCATCAATGCATCCTTTGTAAAATCTAAAACCACTCCATCGATTAAAAATAATTTTTGATATTGTTTAAGTAGTGAATTTTTTGGCTCTGTTAAAACTTTGACCATCTCATCAGAACTTAAATTTTCCAATGAACTTAACACTGGCAAACGTCCAACCAACTCAGGGATTAAACCAAAACTTATTAAATCTTCATGCAAAACATGACTGAAAATATTTTTCTCATCAGGATCTTTTTGAATATTTTGGCTGGATAGAAAACCTAGCTCACTTTTGCCTAATCGCCTCGTAATGATATCTTCTAAAGCAGAAAATGACCCGCCGCAAATAAATAGAATATTGGTCGTGTTTATGGGAAGTAAACTCTGCTCAGGGTGCTTTCTACCCCCTTTAGGCGGAATATTTGCAATTGTTCCTTCAAGGATTTTCAATAGAGCCTGCTGAACACCCTCTCCACTAACATCTCTCGTTATAGAAGCATTAGCTCCTTTTTTACCAACTTTATCTATCTCATCAATATATATGATGCCTCTTTCAGCAGCATTAATATTATAATTTGAAACCTGCAATAAACGCACTAAAATGTTTTCCACATCCTCTCCTACATACCCTGCTTCCGTTAGTGCAGTAGCATCTGCAATTGCAAAAGGGACCGACAAATATCTTGCTAATGTTTTTGCAATTAGTGTTTTACCAGTTCCAGTGCCACCAATTAAGAGAATGTTGCTCTTTTCAATTTCAGCACTGGATATAAAAGATTTATTTATAATCCTTTTGTAGTGATTATAGACTGCAACAGACACAGATTTTTTTGCCAATTCCTGGCCAACAATATGTTTATCTAAAAATTCTTTTATTTTTGAAGGCTTTTGGAGAACGATATTGTACTGATTTTCTTTCCCTTTTGCTTCAGGATTTAGCTTCACCCGAGGAGTGCTATTTTTCCTGAGATCTTTCATTTTCTCTCTCTGAGAACGATATCAATTAAGCCATATGTTTTAGCCTGTTTTGCAGTTAAATAGTTATCTCTATCCGTATCTTGCTCAATTTTACTTAGCGTTTGTCCAGTATTTTTTGCTAAAATAGTATTCAACTGTTTTTTCATTCGCACAATTTCTTCAGCCTGAATTTTAATATCAGTTGCTTGGCCCTCAGCTCCTCCCATGGGTTGATGTATCATAATACGAGAATTTGGTAGAGCAGACCTTTTCCCTTTTGCACCTCCAGATAATAAAAATGCCCCCATACTCGCTGCTTGACCCATACAGATAGTTGCTACATCTGGTTTAATGTATTGCATTGTGTCATATATACCCATCCCTGAGGTTATTATTCCACCGGGCGAGTTGATATATAGGTAAATGTCTTTACTAGAGTCCTCTGCCTCTAAAAATAGAAGTTGAGCTATTATGAGTGAGGCAATTGAATCTTCAATTGGTGTACCTAAAAAGATAATTCTCTCTTTCAGCAACCTAGAATAAATATCAAATGCCCTCTCAGAACGACCAGTTTGTTCAACAACCATAGGCACTAACTGGTTTAACAATTCATTATTAACCTTCATTTTTACTCTCTCTTAAGTCTTTAGTTGAGACCTTGACATCTTTTACTCTTGCAAATTGCTCCAGGTAATCTATTATCTTTCTCTCCTGCAAATCATCTTCAACTCGCTTTCTATTACTTGGCTTTTTGTAAAATTTATTAATTTCACTTTTTGAATTAGGTGATGCTTTTATAAACTTATCAATCTCGGCATCTACAGCATTAGATGAAATATTAAAATCATTATCCTCAATCAATTTATTTCTAATAGAATACCACTTTACATTTCTCTCTGCTGTAGATCTATAATGATCTTTTACCTTCTGTTCATCTAATGGTTCACCATTATTTCTTTTTTTAACATCCTCAACAAGATTATCTAAATAATTTGAAACCATTGATGGTGAAAAAGGAGGATTAACTTTATTAATAAGCGCATCAGACAAATCTCGTTCATATGCATTAGCTGAGCGTTCATTGAAATTCTCTTTTATTTTATTTTCTACATCAACTGTTAACTCCTCTAGAGTATTAATTTTTGGATTAATGCTATTTATAAAGGCTTTATCCAATTTAGGCAAAACTTCTCTTTCAATGTGAATAACAGTTAGATCATATTCTGCTTTTTTTCCTTCTTTTTCTAGTGGCAGAGTAATTCTTGCAGACTGATCTCTCTTAAGCCCAATCAATTTATCTTTTTGATCATCAGTGAAGGATCCATTCCCAACTCTTAAATATTGTTTTTCAAATCTTTTACCAATAATGGGGACGCCTGAATCATCTAATTTTTGAAGATTACATACAAGATAATCACCCTCCTCAGCACCCTCATCAATAGTACTTATAGTCGCTTTTGATTTTAATAGCTGATTAATTGCATCATCAATATCCGTTTGATCATGGACATAACTAGTCCGTTGAACTTTTAAGGAATTACTTTTCAATTTTGGAAGTTGAAACGTGGGTTCTATTTCAAACTTCGCTTTAAAGTAAAATTCACCCTGCGTCTGAAACTTAACGTCGCTTATCTCTGCTTTATTAACGGGAATAATATTTTCTTGTTTCAGTGCTAATGAATAATATTTCTGAAAATTTTCTTCCATAAACTGAGCTTCTATGTTAGGCTTAAATTGCTTTATTAATAATGATTTTGGTGTTTTCCCAGGGCGAAAACCAGGCATTTTTATTTTTTTCCCAAACCTTTTCAACGATGCCTCAAAATCTGACTCCAGATCTTTCCAGCCCAAGTTAATTTCAAGTTCGACAGTGTAATCATTAATTGTCTTTTTACTAACTTCCATAATTTTCCTCAAATATCAACAATATAATTTATTATGTTATAATCACTTAATTTAAAAAAGAATTGAAATCAATTTTTTTAAATTTCAGGTATTTCTAAACCTCCTATATAGAGAAAATACATGCCAATAATCTGTAAAACATGAAAAAAATCATTATTATTAAAATGTTTATGCAATATTATTTTGCTCGTCTGGACCAATGAAGCAACCAAGGTAACTACTATCCCAATAGAAATAAACATCGCACCTGTGTATCCCGTTACAAGGAAAGTATATAGAGAGATAGTTAGTGAAATTAATAAAACTGGAAGATAAAACTTTATTGCATTTAAAAACTTATCATTTTTTAAAACCTTAAATACGTAGAAAAGGAAATGTAAAAATAAAATAATAATTACCACCAAGTTTATTGAATTATTATTAATCAAAGCAAAAAGTGATAAAAAAAGGCATTGGGAGGATATACCAACGAAAATTAATGTCAGGAACCAGATAATTTTTTTTTGTGTTTTAGAAAATTTAGGACCAAACCCATGTTTAACACCTCCCAATAGTGCGCCAAATCCTAGAACAAAAAAAGAGATTCCCCATATCAAATGAAAAACAGAATTAAGTAGAGATAATGTATACCAACCATAATAGCACCCCAGGATAAATATTAAAAAATCCGTAATTGAAGTCATTGGCTCATGTATAATGGATGATTTTTCGCTCATGCTCATTACTGGTTCATTAAAACATTCGCTAAAAAAATAACATCTATGATAGAAATGTTATCGTCATTATTCAAATCTGAAACAGATAATGGGCAAACGCCTGCTTGAATACCTAAAGATACATAGTCCGATAAAATAAGAATATCCATCACCCCTAAAGAATTTGAATTATCTAAATCTCCCATAATCCAATCATTACACAACTCAGTGGGTGAAGCTTCAAAACTATGCCACCCTGAAAGAGGATGTCTTTCCGCCCTTCCTGAATAATCTGAGGCTTGTATAAAATATTTTATGGTGTCTAATTGATAAAGAGGAGGAATCCAACCATACCATCTGTTCGCATGATTTTGATCCATGTGTAATGAACTATTATTATAATCAAGCATTGAATTTGTTTTCCAGTAAACCATTATTGAAGAATCAATTAATTCAAAGTCACTTAATGGCTCGATATCAAGGTCGATTAAGTATCCATTGTAATCTGGAGGAGTACTATCATTGACAGGGTTGTGGAACAATTGCAACATGTTTAAATCTGGGATACCTTTTATTCTGCAATGAAGTGCATCTGTGGATTCCCATGATCCTGGAAAACCAATTACCTCATATCCTGGCATTGCATCTCGATAAGATGTCAAAGCAGCCTCATCATGATTACTTCCTGTTATGGGGACCAATACTTTATTATTTAAAATTAGAGAATTCGAATAAGGTTGATTATTCGGTGTCCAAATCCTAAATAACTCCCATGGTTCTCCCCATTTATTTAGAGTATTAGAGAAGTATTGTGCTGTTTGTTCAATCATATCATACTGAGGATGAGTCTCTGGCACCTCTCTCATCAGGACTTTGGTTGGACTTAAATACTTTCCCCAACAATCTATGTGATCTATGTATGTATTATTTGGATCTTCGACAACATGATATGTATCCACGCCATAATAGCTGAACATCGCTTCGAAAAGTAAAGAGTCCGATAGATCATTCTCTTCTAGTACTAATTCAGAGGATGCTCCAATTCCCAAGCCATCAGTCATATAATTGCCTCCACAATGAACAATATCAGAAGCATAAAATGGAACATCAAGATAGTTTGATACTTTTAGTGGAGCATCATTATCATTTGGCCTTGGCCTATTGTAAGTAAAATCAACTATTGCCATTTTATTTTGTCCATCAACAACCCACCAAGGTCCATAATCCCTAGTCCAATAGCTATCAGTATTCCCCAAAATAAATTCTACATTCTCCATATTTACATCACCATTTTCCATAGAATTATATGCTGCTGTTTCTTGGGATGAAGATACTAAACAATAAACTTTTACGTCCATACTCATTTCGGCAATCATTGCTGTGGAAATTCCGAAGGGATATCTGATTAACACACCCTGCATTCTTTCAAATTCTGCAACATTACGGACTGGAGCCTCGGGAGGGTCTGTAATTCTACCCATTTGATAAATCTCATGTACCCTGAGTTTTTCCTCATCAGTTAGTCCTTTGGGCAGCTCTTCATATCTTCTCCCTTTACTAAAGACTATCGAAAAAATCATTGAAAGAGTTATAAAATATTTCATCTAATAGAGTTTCTAAATATTCAAAATTTTAAAACCATAAAGAAATTTTACCTATAATATACAGATACTTTCTAAGGTTGATTTTAGTATCTATAAAATAAAATTATTTTAATTCTGATACTTTGTGAGTGTGATTGTACCTAGCCGCATCTCGAAGAGCCTCTTGAACGGTTCTTCCTGAAACGCCATATATTACTGATTGATACATGATTTCTTCAGCCCAATGATTATGAAACTCAAGATCATTTATTACCTTATCTAATGTGCGAAAGGTTTTATACATTATTTCATCAGCTGAATGAGTATGATCAGCTTTATTTTGATGATTGTGATTTACATCAGCATAATCATGTTCATGTTTATTGCTATGGGTGTGTCCAATTGGACTAAAATCATGACTATGAAGAGCTTTAGCATAGCCATCTTTAATTAAGTTTAAATTATTATTTTTTAAATTATTCAACTGGGTAAATAAATAAATTATAAAACAAAATTGGATCATATGTAGAACAATATGAAAATTTAATTTTGCATTATTTATCGATTCAGGAGTTTTATTTGCTGAGGCTACCATTTTGAGCTCCATTAATTAGTGTTATATAGTGGAAAGAATAATACGTTTTAAAAAACCCAAAAGCATAAATGCTATAATTGGTGAAAAATCAAAGCCCATTCCTTGAATAGGCAGAGCATTTCTTATAGGTTCCAAAACAGAATCTGCAATTCTGTAAATTATTCTAATAAATTGATTGTAGGGATCATGTGGAATCCAACTTAAAAAGATTCGCACGATGATCACAAACTGTAAAAGAGAAAAGGCGTTATTAACTATCGTGTAAAGTAAAAAATTCAAGCTACTATTATATCAAATTTTGATAAACTGATATATAAATCTTAAGAGTATGCTAGATCTTTTTCACTAAGAACTTTAAACCTACTTTCCATTAGATAAAAAGTTCCAAATAAAAGTGGGACATAAAAAGCGTTTCCCAGTAAAGTACCCTTCAAAAAAGGTATCCCAGCTATGTAACAATTTATTAAACCTAGCAGAGATTTTTCATACATAAGCCCACTGATCCATACACCAAAATTAGATATAATGAAAAATATCAAACCTGCACCAACAGATCCAACTCCAAGGTTTAGTAAAGATAATTTTTTGCTCAACAAATAACTCCCAAATAGAATGATAACAATATAACTACTAAATGACCAGAGTGCTCCGCTATGGAACCATGTAAAACTGGTGAAGTACTTGGCATAAATTACATTGTTTATGTAAAGGTCACTGATCCATGTTGCCAACAAAGGAACTACAAATGATTTCCATTTACTTTTAAAAAAGGCAGCTCCAAACAGACAAATTGCTCCTATTGGAGAAAAATTATGCATGTGAGGAATCAACCTACTCAGGGCTGCTATAAGAATAATTAGAACTAACACTAATATTCTTGGGTTTAGATTGAATTTATTTTTCATTACAGGTTAAATATCGTTGCTATATCTTAGCAAAAAGTATTAATGAATGTTTAATTGAACAAACAAAATATTGACGATTTATTAAGTGATTACTTTTATTTGATTAAAGTTACTTTTTTTTCAATTGAAGTATTTAATGATTTAACTTTAATAATATATATGCCACTAGAATAATCTTGAAGCTGCATATCATAAAAGTGATCTCCTCTATTATAAAATCTATTAATACTACTTCTCAAAAGTCGACCATTCACATCAAACAATAAGATAGAAACCCTTCCAGGTAGGTTTAGTCTAAACTTGACTTTTAAATTTGAATTAAATGGATTTGGATATGTGCTTAGGGTTTCAAACTTAAGAGGAATAAAACTGTTTTCCATATCTAGCTGTCCACAACCTGTGGTATCTTGATTGCCGATATTGTCCTCGATGCAAGATGGATATGGGGGGCATAAATTATTATTATTTATATTGAAATATCTGGAATCCCACCAATCCATAGTTAATCCACAAATCTCGGTAGGGATTAGACCAGTTAATTGATTATTCTGGAAACGTATTTTTTCTAAATTATCTAAATACGATATTTCTAATGGAATAGGTCCAATTAGATTATTATCGTTTAAATATAAGTTTTTTATTGAACTTAAATTCCCAATTTGACTCGGAATTTGTCCGCTAAGGTTATTAATGTGCAATATAAGATCTTCCAGATTACTTAATTCCATTATCTCATTAGGAATTAATCCCGTTAACTGATTATCATACAAATTTAAATATTCTAAATTGGATAATGATCCAACAGAACTAGGAATCGTACCAGAAAAATAATTTTTATGAAGCTTTAGTTCTTTAAGCTCCAATAAGTTTCCAATGTCAAAAGGGATTTCACCTTCCAGTTGGTTATATGATAAATTTAAATATTGAAGATTAGCCAAACTGCCCAACTCAGGAGGAATGTGTCCATTTAAATTGTTAGATGATAGATTGAGCGAAACTAAATTATAAAATTCGCCTATTTCAGAAGGAATATTTCCTTCGAGATTACTAGACTGCAGATTTAAATCTATAATTTCCTCAGCAAAATAATTAACACCCCAAAGCTCAAAAAACCCTTCACAATTATCTACTATTTGACTGCCCAAATAAGACTCAACGCATTCAGGGTACACAGGACAAAATTGATTTCCAGAGAAGTTAAAATAATAATTACTAGACCAATTAATTTGAAGATCACACAATGCTTCAGGTATCAAGCCTGATAATTGATTATCATCTAAAAACAGCTTATTTAAATTTGTAAGAGAATTAATTTGATTCGGTAGTTCACCAGTTAAATTATTTTTTGATAAGTCTAATTTGATCAGACTAGTTAGATTTGAAATTTCTTGCGGGATTGTACCTTCTAATTCATTTTCAGATAAATTCAGATTAATTAGACTGTTCAGAGAACCAATTTGATCAGGAATTATCCCTGATAGTTGATTATTATTTAGGTACAAATCTGTTAAACTATTTAAAGATTCCAGTTCAACAGGTAATACACCAGAAATTAGATTATTTGATAAATCCAGCAGCATTAGATTATTTAGGTTCCCTATTTGCTCTGGTATATCATTAGTAATTTGATTTCCTGATAAATCTAAACCCAGTAGATTGCTTAAATTACCAATAGTTTCAGGAATTGACCCACTAATCTGATTATTTGCTAGATTTATTGAAACTAAGTTTAATAAAGATCCAATTTCCCTTGGAATAGTATCGTTTATCCCACTGCTGGACAAATCTAGTTCATAAGTAGAGCTAAAGTCATAACAATTCCCCCAAATTTCAACTTCATCTTCATCGCACTGACCAAAAGCTGTTCCAGCAATAATTAAAATAACTAATTGAAAGTATTTCATTTCAAAATAAACGCAGTAGCATTTAAACCTGATTGAATTGCGCCATCAATTGAACCATTAGTTGTTTGTTCACCTGATATGATATATTGATTGCCAAAATTATAACTGTTAAAGGAATGATTTGAAGGCTGACTAAGCGTAGCTTTTTTAATATTGTAGTGTTTTAAAAACTCATAATCTTTGGCATTTCCACCAAAATAAGAACGCAGTTTCACTTTAATCTTAGCTATAATATCTTCAGAAGATGTGATATTTTTTAAGACAGTTACAGAAAATAGATACTCACCTTTTGGTGAATAGGAATCGGACACAGAGCTTAAAATCGCAACATTATTTATGAGATCATCTTGAGGAAATAAATAAATATAGCGACTGTCTTCAACATTGATATGAGTTACAAAGTAATAACATAATACAAAGTTATATGTTGTCTTTTTATTTGGCAATATTCCATGCTTGTTCGATGTAATAATAATTTTATTTGCTTGATATTTTTCCCCTTGATTTGTTTCCAAGACTTTATCTTGAATACTTCTAACTTGAGTATTTAAAATTACAGAATGCTCCTCAAGCTTTTCATATATTTGATCAGGAATTTTTTGCATTCCCTCTTTTGGTACACATACGGTGCCGTTATTAAATTGTGAAAAAACAAACTTAAAAAACTTCGCCGAAGTGTGTAGATTCCTCTCAAGAAAAACTCCACCGAAAAAAGGACCAAAAAAGTTTTTTATAAAATATTTTGAAAAACCATAATTATTTAAAAACTCTGAAGTTGTGCAATCTAGACTATCATCCTTTGATAAATCATAGTTTCTTAATTTAATCTTCAATTGTAAAATCTTTAATTTATCAGATAAATTAGTTATTGGAGATATCAATGTTTCATATAACTTCCCTATGTCTCTTAAAGGATCAGAAATAGTTTGAAATTTAGAACCTTGATAAATTTTTGCTCCTGGTTTAAAATTACAAAGTTTTAATTTTTCATAATCAAGAATAATCTTTCCAAATTTATAGGCTGTATTGTACACTTGAAATCCATGATCAAATATGAAGCCATTTTCAAATGTAGATCTAATACTTCCACCGACATATCCTTCTGCTTCAAGTATTATAAATTCTTCCCCAGCCTCTTTTAACTTAAGAGCCGTGGTTAACCCTGATATACCAGCGCCAACGATTATATTATCTATTTTTTTCATTTGTTATTCATCATAAAACTAATTAGATCATTTATTCTGTTTATTAAAATTAAGATTATAAGAGTATCAAAAAGTTTTAACTAAGAAAAATCTATCACTATTGTTTTAATTAATAAATAAGTTAAAATTGAATTAACATTAATTTAGTAATACATTTTTACGCTTTTTTAGAATTTTACGCTTAATTATATATTCAATTTGCTTATCTTCACCAGATATGGGATCATAAGATGCTTTTAAATTATGTCCAAAAATTCTTGCAGTTATTTGCCAAAATCCAGCACTGAAAATATTCCTAAAGTTTTTTATTATATCAAAAGAAGTCCTACTTGTTTCTCTATCAACTAACCTAATTAATATTCTACCTTGGCTTTTTGTTAATTTTGTTATACTGTTACCGTATCTATCTATGAGATCTTGCTCAATTTTGCTGAAAATTTCCCTCTTTTTTAAATATCTATTTAAACCACTGTATGCCTCTAGGCTATCTAATAAAAAATCATACTTCTTCAATAAATTTGATAAAGTTAATGCATATGGATAAACTTTTCTTACGTTCCGCTCTAATCTGCTATACCTCTTTCTTTTCCACTTTTTTCGCCCCAGAATACTCACTTCTTCCATTTCCAAGTAAGTAGGTTCTAATGTCAGAATTTTTGGAAAATTATTTTTAACTAATAGTACCTCCTCATAGCCTATCATTGATACATGAATCTGCTCTGTATCTAAAAATTGATCAAGGTTACAAAAACCATTTTCATCAGTAGTTGTTCCCGCACTTTTGCTAAAAAGATTAACATCTTGTAAGGGTTCGTTTGATTGACCATCCTTTATAATAATAACTTGGGAATTAATCATAGAAACTAATAGTAGAAAAATCTTCATCGTTGACCCGTGGATAGTTATTACATTACTAGAGTGGCCTTTTGAAAAAAGTTTGAAATTTTGTTTCATTATATAAATTAAGGTTTAGTGGTAATATTTATCAAAAACATATTGGATTATTCCTTAAATCTAAACCAATTTTAAAGATGCATAAGATATTAATTACATGCCTTTCAATCGTGTTATCTTTATTTACTGCTTATGACTTTGTCTATGCAGGTCAGTCGAGCACCTGTGAACACAATTGTGATTCTGAAACACCAAATAGTTCTAATCAAGTCTGTGGTGATTGTTTAATACAGACCAACACACCTCACTTAACAACGACTTTTAGTTTTAATGCATATCAATTAGCTACCAAACTAATTACTTATAACAATTTTTTCTGTAAAATTTTAATTCAATTATATAATTATAGTCTACCTCCCCCTGAATCCTACTAGAATTACATTAAAATTAGACACTCAACTTGGTTTTACCATGATGGAAAACCGAATATAAATAAAAAAAATTTAATAGGGAAATATTATGGACTTCACATTTTTACGTGCACTCAAAGCACATTCAATTTTACTTTTAACAAGTTTAGCTCTTTTTACTGTAGGTTGCGAAGACAATGACCACGATGATCACGATCATGAAGAAGGACATACTGATGCAGATGGCTTCATATTAGAGGATGGATCTGGAAACGAGGTGTATAGAGAATTTGAGGGAGCAGTAACTGGATCGGTCACCTTATCTGTAGGGGAAACGCTGGAACTATCTGTACACTTTTTGGATCATGAGGAAAATGAGATTGAACATGAAGAAGAGGAAGAAGGTGAAGACCATGAAGATGGCCTAGTTGTTTCTGGTGCTGATGCCAGCATTGCAGTTGTTGAGGTGGAAGGACACGAAGAAGATGGTGATGATGATCATCATGGAATGGCAATACATATAGTAGGTATAAGCGCTGGTTCTACAAGTTTTCAAATTCAATTAATGCATGATGGTCATTCAGATTACACATCTACAAACAACGTCCCTGTAACTGTAAATTAAAAGGTAAAAAATTACTCTTCGGAAATTAAAATTTACTGAAGAGCAATTTTAATTTTGCAAACCAAAAAATAGATAAATGTTTTTTTGGTTAGTTGGGATAAAATTTTATAATCCTAAATGTATGTGAGATAACCTAATTTATAAAAAGTTTAAATAGCTGTCATTAATCTTGGAACCACATTACAAATACAGTCATTCATCGGCGAGAATTCAGACTGAAAAAGACACTGTTCTGCAAGTTTGTTGCATAAACTTTTTTAAACTGAAAGGTAATTGCGATGATTAGAAATCGCAATTACCATTACTATGTATACATATCGGTTTTTATAATTGGATCTTTGTTTTCCAAAAATAAAAGCATCTCAGGCACTATAATTGATAGCGAAACTAGGATTCCTATCCATGGTGCTAATATTTTTTCAAAAAAACTTGATACTGGTACTTCTTCTAAAGTAGACGGTAGCTTCGTTCTGAAAAATTTATCTGGAAATGAAATATTAATAGAAATTTCATCAATGGGTTACAAAAAGGTAAATAGATTGGTAAATCTAGAAAATGTTAATAACAATATTGATAAAATTTACTTGAATGTAGACACATTAAAATTTGAAAGTCTAGTTGTTGATGCACATTCAAAAATAAAGCCTAAGAGTTTCACCTCAAATATTGATGTAATTGGGGAAAAGTATCAAGACATATTAAAATCTACTTTAGCATTAACCCTTGAGGAACAAACTGGATTATCTGTTCGATCGATGGGGCAAGCAACTGCTCAACCAGTTTTAAGAGGATA
>CACLYL010000027.1 GCA_902611135.1 uncultured Fidelibacterota bacterium
TATTTCAAAAAATAGATATGTAAATATTGATCTTGATTGGAAAAATAACTTCATGACCCTTGATTTTGCTTATGCATATCCAAACCCGATTGATGAAAATTATGGAACAATAAGACTGGAGACTAAAAACGCAAAATCTTTAGAAGTCAAAATTTATGATTTAGCTGGTTTTCTAGTAAAGGTATTTAAAAAAGAGAATTTGATTTCCAATGTAAATCAGATAAATGAGTTTAAATGGGATGTAAATAATTTGGAACCTGGAGTTTACATTGCTAATGTAGAAGTTTTTGGAGATTCTAAAATAGAAAAAGTTATAAAAGTGGCCATACTCAAATAATGTTTAGATTTTTAGTTTGTATTCCTATATATTTTTGTCATCTCTTTGGCACAGAATATAATCATCCAGAATTTGAATGGTCTACGATTGAGACAGAACATTTTCTGATTCATTTTCATAAAGAGACCGAGTTAACAGCAAGAGAGGCAGCTACCGTCGCAGAAAAGGTATATAAACCTGTAACATCCTTTTATGAATTTGAGCCAAAAAATAAAACACATTTAATATTAATTGATCCTGATGATTATTCAAATGGTGCTGCTTATTATTATGAAAATAAAATAATGATTTGGGCTTCTCCATTAGAGTTTGAATTAAGAGGTAGTCATAGGTGGCTTCAAAATGTAATCACTCATGAATTTGTTCATATAATTTCATTACAAAAATCAATGAAATATGGAACCCGCGTACCTGGGTTTTATTTACAATATATGAGCTATGAGAATGAAAAACGTCCAGATGTTTTATATGGTTTTCCAAACCGAATTGTATCTTATCCAATACCTGGAACTGTGGTTCCTCCTTGGTTAGCTGAGGGAGTAGCCCAATATATGTATGATGATGCTGATTATGATCATTGGGATACTCATCGAGATATGATTTTAAGAGATAGAGTTTTAAATGATAATTTATTGACATTTAATGAGATGAATACTTTTGGAAAAAAAGGGATAGGTAATGAGTCAACCTATAATTCAGGCTTTGCTTTATCAACTTTTATTGCAAATGAATATGGATCTGATTGTTTGAGAAAAATAATGCAGGAGCTTTCATCTCCTCTTCAATACTCGATAAATAATGCAATTTTAAATATTCTCGGAATATCTGGTGAGCGCCTTTATGAAAATTTTAAAACTGCATTAGAATTAAAATATAAAAGATATCAAACTGCGATAAGTCTCAATGAAAGAAATGGCATACCTATAATCACTGACGGAACAACAAATATATATCCTAAATGGAATCCGATAAAAAATGGTTTTGCGTATTTATCGAACAAGAGGAATGATTTTTTTAGCCAGACTGATTTATATTATTTTGATTTAGAAGATAGTAGTGAGATAAAAATTGTGAATAGTGTATTTTCAGCTCCATCCTGGCATTCTAATGGTAATATTATTTATTATTCAAAAAAGTCTAAATTCCCGAATGAAAGAGGTTCTAGGTTTTATGATATTTATTCCTACAGTATGGATACCAAAAAAGAGAAAAGACTAACCTACGATGCAAGAGCATATAATCCCGTTTTTGTAGAATTGGATAGTGTCATTTTTTATTTATCTACTGATGATGGATCGCAAAATATACATAGGTTAGATTTAAAAGATAACGAGACCCAGAAGATTACAAACTTTAATAATCGTTCAATTATAAGTTTTTTAAATTATTCAACTCAAAAACATATGCTATATTATGATATCACCACTCATCATTACAGGGATATTAGCTCTTATAATATAAAAACTGGTGAGATAAGTAGCTTTAAAAATAAATCTACTTTTGATGAGAGGAACATTGCTTTTGGTGAGAACCATGCATTTATTTATTCTGATGATAAAAATGGTATATATAATCTTTATTTAGATGATAAAAATTCAAGTAAATCCGGATACATAACAAACGTAATTGGTGGTGCATTTATGCCAGATTTTTCAAAAGAGGGTAATTTGTTGTTTTCACAATATATAAATGGCCAATATGTAATATCACTTCTAGATAATTTTGAATTGGTCGAAGATGACTTTGTAGGGTACTCTCCTGATTATCATGAAAATAATTCAAATCAAAACAATCCAATTGTAGAACTGATTAAAATTCCGAGCAAAGTTTATGAAGATCAGTTTCCAAACATGTTTTTAATGCCAAAACTAATGATGGATTATAACACTATTAAACCTGGCTTCTACTTTTCATCTAATGAAATAATCAATAGATTGTCAGTTTTTGGAGGTGCATCTGTAAATAGGTTATCCGATCTTGACTTGTACTTTATCATGGAATTTAAAAGGTTTTATCCAACTTTATTCTTTGAAACTTTTTATCTAACTAGAAATACAAATGACAACACTATGTATCAAGATGTTTATCCAATTGAAGATGATATAAAATTTAGATTAGTTCAATTTCGATCAGGTTTAAGAATACCACTGTACGGTACCAATATTAATCTGTCTGGAACTAGACAATGGTATAGAGCTTTTATTAATCAAGTATTGTCAACTGAGGATATTAACGCTGGAATTGCATATGATTATTTCAAAGGGTGGTCAATGAGTGCTGATTGGAGTTTAAATTTAGTAAAAAGAACATTAAATAGATCGATACATCCTCGTTCAGGGCTAAAATTAAACCTAACCATTGATTATGAGAAAAACAAATTTATTGAGGGTTTAAATCTATCCGAATCGGGAACTTTAACAGGTGATTATGGCAATAATGACCTGGGTAGATTTAATTTTGATGGAAGGTATTATTATACCCCTTTTTTTCTTAAAAACTTTAGTTTAGTTTTTGGTAGTATAATTAATTTCATAACAAATGATAATGTAGACACCTTTTTTCATAATTATTTGGGAGGGATGACGGGTATAAAAGGTTATCCCTTTTATTCAATTCAAGGTACTAAAAGTCTAATGCTCGACTTTGCTTTGAGAATACCCTTATTTTTAGAAAAAACGTATAATTTTAAATGGCTTACCTTTCAAAACAGTACTATTGCCGGTATATTTCAAATAGGAGATGCTTGGATAGGGAGGACAAATTCATTAAAAGATTTTAAAAGATCGGTAGGCTTTCAATGGAGATTAGATGGATTTTCATTCTTCAATTATCCAACTGCTATTGAGCTTGAATACCATCAGCCTTTAGATAAATTTTACAGGGAAATAAACAACGAAACTATTTATTATGGTGAGGAAGGAAGAACATATGTTAAAATTTTATTTGATTTTTAGTATTTACTTTTTAAATAACATACTACATGGAAATGATAGTATGTTTTATGATACTAAAATAGATTCAGCGATTGCGAATGAACTAGATGAAAATTATCCAGGGAAACCACTTATTATGTCATTAATACTACCAGGTTCAGGTCAATTATATAATAATGCTCCTATGTGGAAAACATTATCTTTCCTTGGAGTTGAGCTAGGAGCGCTTTTAATGTGGAGAAATTCTATAGATACAGCTAATCGTATTAAAAAAGAATACCAAGAATTTGCAGATGTTAATTGGGATGTTGACACTTGGGTTTACAATAGGTTTAATCCCACCACTATTCAAAATGAAGAAATGAGTTGGACAAATTTTGATGCTTTAAATAAATTAACTGGTACCCATCATATTAATTTAATATTAAGTGGTGCGTTGGCTAATGAACTTAACTTAAATGAAGTGTCATCGGATAGTTTGGAAATGAATCCTGATTGGATTGGAACGGGTGAAATACAAGTGGTTAGAGATAGGCATTTTTATGAAAATATTGGTAAATATGATCAATTTTTAGGAGGGTGGAGTGACGCTAGGGAGACTTGGTATTGGGAAGAGAAAGATGTTGGCGATTCTATTGAAATAATTATTAAAACTCCAATGAAGAAGAGCTATATTGATCAAAGGTATGAATCAAATCAGAAATTAAGCCTAGCAAAATATTCAATAACTGCTTTAATGTTTAATCACGTAATTAGTGGAATCGAATCTGTTTGGTATAATCAGAGAAAAGCAAGAAATAAAAAGAACAACAGTACAAAACTGAGTTTAATCTATAATCCCTACAATTCATTTGGAGTTGGAGGAGTATCTCTTAATTTTAATTTTTAATAGACATATGAACATCTATAAAAGGTCATTACAGTTTTTGTTTTTAATTTTAATTTTCTCATGTTCAGGTTCTAAGAAAAATTTTGATATATCGCTCAAAGACAAATTTGACAGTGGAATGAGCAATTTAGAGAAAGGTAAGTATTTCCAGGCGCAAGTTGATTTTAATGATGTTCTTCTTCGAGGAACGGGATCAGAACTTGGAGATGATGCACAATATTTCCTGGGCGAAGCCTATTATCAAAATAATGAATACTTAGATGCAATTACTGAATTTGAGAAATTAACCCGCAGAATGGGTTTTAGCGAATATGTTGAAAAAGCTAGATTCAAAATATGTGAAGCTTATAAAATAGAATCTCCAAAATATTATCATGATCAAGAATATACTGTAAAAGCTTTGGAAAGATATCAGGAGTTTATGGATGATTATCCCAACTCTGAATATATTGAGCTAATAATGGTGTCTATTGAGGAACTAAGAAATAAATTAGCAGAAAAGCTTTACCAAACTGGAATTTTGTACATGAAGATGGAAGAATATGATTCAGCTAAAATTGCTTTTAATGAAGCAATTAATACATATTATGATACTGAAATTATTCATAAGTTGTACCAAGGTTTGATAATCACACTTTCCAAAAATTTAGAGGTTGAAAAAGCTTATGAAATATTAAAAAAACATGAACCTAGTTTAAAAAAGTATAACCTCTACAGTGGTGCATTATCTTCAATTAAAATTGGAAAAAATAAATTGGGAAAAGAAGAAAAATGAAAATTTGTCTTTTTGGTGGTACTTTTGACCCACCCCACCTAGGACATTTGCTCATAGCTCAGACTGTATTTGAGGAGGAAAATTTTGATAAAATTCTATTTATCCCTGCATATAATCCACCCCATAAAAAAAATATTACTTCAATTAATCATCGATTAAAAATGTTAAAAATAGCTTTAGATGATAATCCTAATTTTGAAATTTCTGATTTAGAAATTCGAAGGAAAGGGGTATCATACTCAATTGATACAATTTTATCAATTAAAAATCAGTTTAATGGTAAGAAGGATAGAATTTATTATTTAATTGGAAGCGATAGTCTTCAAGAACTTGAAAGTTGGAAAGATTCAAAAAAAATGTTGAATATGTGTCAAATCGTGGTTGCCATTAGACCAGGGTTCAGGCCAAGTGATATTCCATCATGGATTCTACATAAAATAAGATTTGCAAACTTACCAAGATTTCAAATTTCATCAAGCAATATCCGCAAACGCTGGATTAATAATAAAACGATTCGCTATATGGTTACCCAACCAGTTTGGGAATATATTGAAAAAAATAAATTATATCATTAAGCAGTTAAATCAAACCACCATCTTATCAGATTAATTGAAACCAGAATCGCTCCTTCAACTCTGCCTATCTTCCATTTATATCTCATCATGGAAAGTGTTAATCCTACCATTAAGACAAGTACAAATGTACTACCATAAATATCTTCACTAATAATTGAGGAATTGATTATTCCTGCCAAGCCTAAGACACCAAGAAGGTTAAAAAGATCGCTACCAATAAGATTCCCTATGGCAATACCATGTCTTCCCTTTATTGCTGCAGATATTGAAGTTGCAAACTCTGGTGCAGAAGTACCAGCAGCAACAATAGTAACAGCAATTACCCAATCTGAAATTCCAACATATCTTGCAACGTTGGAGGCATGTTTAACCATCAAATCTCCTCCAAGCACTATTAAAAAAAGACCTATCAAGAAAAAGAAATATGACTTTTTGGTTGCTTCAGATGGATTAACCTCTTCTGGAGGATCTTTTTTTATAAACAAAAAGATTATGTAGCCAATAAGCAAACTAAATAGTAAGATTCCTTCGTTGACCGTATATGAATCACTTTTATCCCAACCATTTAATCCAAAAAAGAGGAAAAAAATCAGAGCAGTGGTTGTCAATAAAAAGAATCCGTCTCGATAAAATAACTTCTTTGATACGGAAATGGGTCTTATGATGGCTGTTCCGCCTAAAATAAAACCTAGATTGAAAATATTGGATCCAATTACGTTCCCTATTGATATATCTGTTTGATTGGTAAATGCTGCACTGATGGTAACTGCAAATTCAGGTGCAGAGGTGCCAAAAGCAACTACAGTTAACCCAATAATCAAATCTGAAACCTTAAAAGAATGAGCAATTTCAGCTGCTGAGTCAACTAACCAGTCTGCTCCTTTCCAGAGCATTATTACCGACACGATTACTAAAACTAAGTCAAATAAAATACTTACATTCATTTAATTAATTTACATATTTTTTTGGTATTGGTATTAATTTTTAACAAGTTAATAATGATAGAATTTAAAGATATATCGTTTTCATATAAAAAGGGAAAAGGTGTTACTAACCTGAATCTTAAGTTGGGAGACGGTGAATTTAATTTTTTGATTGGTCCCACTGGGTCTGGAAAAACAACATTAATGAGACTTATTTACTTTGACTTAGTTCCTGATAGTGGTACTTTGATTGTAAATGGGTTTAAATCTAAAAATCTATCATTCTCTAAAACCTCAAAAGTCAGAAAAGAAATTGGTATGGTTTTTCAGGATTATAAATTATTAAATGATAGGAACGTTTATGATAATATCTCACTACCATTATATGTATTAGGATATCCTAAAAATCAAATCTATGATAGAGTAGATGAATCATTGGAATTGGTTGGGCTTCAAAACAAAAAACATCATTTTCCTGATGAACTATCAGGTGGCGAACAACAAAGAGCCTCCCTCGCAAGAGCTATCATTAAGGAACCAAGCTTAATTTTAGCAGATGAGCCAACTGGTAATCTAGATCCAGTTGCATCATTTGAGCTTGTTAGATTACTAGAAACTATCAATGAAACAGGTACAACTATTTTGATGGCTACACATAATTACAGTTTAATAAAAGGAAGGGGCTTGCCAATATATGAAATTAAAGATGGAACCCTAAAACAAAGATGATAGATAAAATTATTTACCTAGTTTTGGAAGGTTTAAAAAATATTTTACGAAATAAGGGAACTTCTTTTATCTCTTTATTTCTTTTGTCAATTTCTATTTTTACAATTTCAATGATAATTGTTGCAAATGATAATACTCAAAAAGTTTTACAATATTTTAGAGGGAAGTATAAAATTGAGGTGTTTTTTAAAGATAATATTTCAGATCAGAGGGCGACGTCTTTAGTGTCAAAAATTAGAAAAATAAGTGGTGTCAGAACTGCAACGCTAATAAAAAAAGAGGATGCTTTAAGAATATTCAAAGATCAATTTGATGAAGATATTCTTAAGGTATTAGGGTATAATCCATTGCCAGTCAGTGCTGTCGTAAATTTAAGTAGAACTAAAAAAAGTGGAATAAAAATTGATCAAATAATAAGAAATATCAAAAGTGTGGGATCGATAGAAAAGGTAATTTACCAAGGCAGTCTGATTAAAAAGATAGAAAAAAATTATCTGAGATTTAAAAATAAAATTCCTTATCTGGTTGGATTTATGATTTTAATAAATATCTTGTTAATAGTTAACACCATAAGATTATCCTTAGTTTCTAGAAAACAATTAATTAATAATCTAAAGTTGATAGGTGCATCCAAAACTTTCATTTTAACTCCTTTTATGATTGAAGGGATTTTAATTTCTATTTTTTCTTTTATTTTTGTTACGCCATTATTAATAGGTACGGTTGAAGGTTTTAATTATTTAGTTCTTAATTTTTCAAGTTTTAAAGCACAGATTGAACTCGATTTTACAAGTATTATGTGGTTCTATTTATTAGTAATGGTAATAACAGTTCTCTCTAGCTATCGAACTGCATCTAGTTTTTTAAAAATTAAGGCTTGATTAGTTGTTAATGATCCTATTTTTCCTGTAATTTTTGCGAATGTCCCTTAATAGTAAAATGAGGAAAAAGTGGTAAAAAGTAAAAGTAAAGCCGAACCGGTTAAATCCAAAAGCAGATCTAAAACTGCTTCAACTAAAAAGAAGCAGGTTGATAAGAAAATTTCTAAAGAAAAGCAGAAAATTGCAAAGTTAGAAACTGAATTTCAAAGATTGAAAGATAACCATATCAGGCTCAAAGCCGAATTTGACAATTTTCGAAAGAGAAAGGTAAATGAAATTTCTAAGTTGCTCCAATATGAAGGAGAGTCTGTCTTAAAGGAGTTTATTCCTATAATAGATGATCTGGAAAGGATGATTAATTTTGATAAATCCTCATCAGAAGACATTAAAGATGGTATTTTACTTGTAAAAACAAAGATTGATAAACTCCTAAATAATCTAGAAGTTGAAGTATTTTCTAAAAAAGGTGATAAAATGGATCCAGATTTACATGACGCTATGATGACACAAAGCGTTGATAATATAGATAACGACATGATTTTAGAGGTTTTTGAGAAAGGTTATAAATATAAAGATAAAGTTATTCGGCATGCCAAGGTTATAGTAAACAAAAAATGAGAGATCTTTATGAAATACTTGGCGTTTCTAAGAATGCCTCCAAAGACGATATAAAAAGGGCCTACAGAAAATTAGCCTTAAAAAATCATCCTGATAGGAATCCAGGAAATAAAGATGCAGAGGAAAAATTCAAATCTGCTGCTGAAGCATATGCTGTATTAAGTAATCCTCAAAAACGTGCTAGATATGATCAATTTGGCCATGCTGGGGTGGGAATGGGAGATTCCGCTGGCTCTGGTGGTTTTAGTAGTGGAGGGGTTCACATGAGCATGGATGATATTTTTTCACAATTTGGAGATATCTTTGGAGGATCTGGTGGAAGTCCTTTTGAGAGTTTTTTTGGTGGAAATAATAATTCTTCAAAAAGAACTGGAAGTGATATCAGAATAAAATTAAGATTAACTTTATCTGAGATTGCTAAGGGAATTGATAAAAAAATAAAAATTAAGAGATCTGTATTAGCTGATGGTGTCAATTTTAAATCTTGTCCCACATGCAATGGAACAGGACAGGTAACTTCAGTGCAAAATACAATACTAGGTCAAATGAGGTCATCAAGTTTATGCCCACATTGTGAGGGGTCAGGTAAAAGAATTTCAAATAGACCACCTGGATCTGGTCCTGATGGTATGATAAGAAAAGATGAACTTGTCGTAGTTAAAGTTCCTGCTGGAGTAGAAGACGGTAATTATATGAACGTCAAAAACAAAGGTAATGAAAATCTGAATGGTGTAGCGGGGGATTTGATAGTTTTGTTCAGTGAGGAAAATCATCCATTTTTTACAAGGGATGGTGAAAATGTTTATATTGAAGCAATTATTTCATATCCCCAAGCAGTTTTAGGATCAAAGATTGAAATTCCAACAATTGATGGAAAGGTTGACCTAAAAATTCCTCCTGGTATACAGTCAAATCAAATTTTAAGAATGAAACGAAAAGGGTTACCTGCTTTGAGAGGTAATTATACCGGTGATCAACTAGTGAAAATTCATGTTGAAACACCTACTAAAGTATCAAAAGAATGTGAGAGGATACTTTCAGAATTAGATAAAAATTTAAAAAGTGTAAAAAATCCATTCAAAAAAATAGACATGTAATATTTAATAAAATATAAAGTACAATTTTTTAAAAGTTTTAAATCTCGATTTACAAGTGATTTTTATTTAGTATATTTAAAAAAAAAAAGTAAAATTATTGCTATGAAATTAACTGATAATAACAAAAATGATCTTCTTGAATTAATAATTATTCTTTCAATACTTTTGCTAATAGTTGTTATCTATGTACCGGTTGCAATATGGGAGGAAGAAGAGGGCTTTCAAGAAGAAAGTAGGTATAGAATGGAGAATCTTTATAATGTTCAGTCTTTTTACAAAAGAATAATTGGGGAGTATAATTCTAACTTTTTTGAGGCTATGAATGTAATAAATGCAGCAAGAGACTCATCTTTAGCAGATTCCTTATTCACCGGAGAGATGAAAATCAACTTAAATGATATTACTTATAATGTTACGATTGATGAAACCTTCAGCTTCGAGTACGACACTACTTTTGGTCTTAAAGCATTTAGGAAGGACACTGTTCTGGATACTACATTACAAATTTCCTTTTTTTCGGATGAACTATCAAGATATGATACCTCTTTTATACGAAGAAAAGATGTAAACAAATATACTGATAAAATAGATTATAAATTATTAAAAAAAGAGTCAACTGAGCGTGTAGAAGCCGTAGAGTATTATGACACCTACATACCAGACTCATCACTGTATATGTGCCCATTATCAAATAAATCCTATAATATGGAAATTTTTGATGACGCCATTACCGTATCTAGTCCAATTGAATTAATTGAAGAGGATCGATATATGTTGTTTACATTTAAGGCCACCAGTCATGGGTTTATAAAAGATGGAAGAAAAAGCTGGGACTAAATTCTCAGTAAAATGAAATGATTGGAATAATCATCTCAAATGAGCATATAAGTTGTGCGTCATGGGAGAAAGAAAATAACAAAATCAAGTTTTCTTATACTGAGAGTTTTGCTTTAAACCAAAAGTTGTCAGATATTCTTTATTTAGAGTCTGAATTAAATTTTACCCTCACATCGATATTAAAAAAAATCAACTTGAATATCGCTTTTAACAACCAAAAATTATTAATTGTATTATCAGATGAATTAGTAGATCATTCAGTCATAGAAAATGAGCGTGATTTATCTTTAGATGAAAAATATAAATTTATAAAGTGGGTTGAAAGTTTGAAATATGGTGAAAAGAAGCATTCAGTTTCAACTTTTGCTCAAACTTTATTGCCTGATGAGAAAAATTTTCATGTAGTTAGTTTGTCAAAAAAATTAATTAGAACTATCAAGCTGACTATAGTCGAATTAGGCGGAAAGTTATTTTGGATAGGTCCAGTATCAAACTTGATTTTCTATGGAAGCCAGATTGAAAATAGATGTGTCATTTATAGAAATTCCAACAAGTACTTTTTCTTGATAATATTTAACAGTCGATTTGATTTAGGAGAGGTTTCATTTACAAGTGGTTTACCTAAAATAAATTATACAACTAATTCAGATAGCGGTAAAATGCTTGAAGTATTAGGTTTAAGGAACTCTGATTCAACAAGACTGCCAGTTTACTGTATCGATAAACTTGGAAGAAATGCAACAGCTGCATGGGAGAGTGCTGATTTAATTAATATTTTTTATGAGAAAAACCTTAAATTAGATTTAGATGCAATAAAAAATCTAACGTTTGCTGATTTAAATATTTTATCACTTTTAATTGATACGAACGAAATTACATCGTCCATAAATCTAGTTGGGGATGAAGGTATTACTGAATTATCCACTTATAACTTATCAAAAGAAACAATAATCACTGACCATCAAATTAAACCTAGTAATGAAAAAATAATAGAAGAAATATCTGTTTCCAGCTTAGAAGAGGAAAAAGAGAAACAAAAGCAACATATAGACAGATATGATGATATAAAAAAAAGTAGTGATAATAATAGTACAAAAGGTCTAGCACTATCGTTACTTTTAATTATTAGTTTATTTATTCTAGTGAATTATGTTAAACTAAAAAATCAGCTTAATAACATTACATATGGCTTAAATAAAAGTTTTAAGATTGATAGAGTAGAATTAAAAGATAGACCAATAATCAATAAAATTGATAAAGATCAAGAACTGTTGATGCAGTCAAAGTCAATATCATCTGCTCTTTTATCATTGCTAACTGAAACTGAATTAAATCGTTTTAACGCTCTTACAATTAGTAAATCATTTATCAGCCTTGAATATTTGAGTGGCACAAATCCAAACATTGAAGATATTCTTAATATTTCTCCAACATCTTTTAATGTAGAAGCTGTAGGCAATGATAGTACAATCTTTTTATGGTATTATAGCTTTGACTTACCTTTATTTCAAAAAGAGCACATTGAGGGTGAAATCTCAAAGATACAATTAATCGAGAGATTGCATGAGGAGCTGTTGGAAAAACCAAAAATAAAATACTTTGAAAAAGTATACACTCAATATCAGATATATGGTCCCATGTTAATATGGATCAAAAACAAAGCTGATATCCTCCAAGCGAGTAGTATAATTTCGAATATGGATGATAGTATTCTATTAAGAAAATTCGTTTTATTTAATAATGCAAATGAGCCAAGTCCAAAAGCAGGCTTTTACGTTTCGATTCTTGAGGATTAAATGAGAATATTCTCTGGGTTATATAAAGGAATCAATATTCAAACATCTGCTAGATTAACTTACCGTCCAACAAAAGCCATTGTTAGAAAGAGTATTTATGATAGATTTAATAATTTAGAATCAAAATCGGTACTAGACTTATTTTCTGGAAGTGGGACTATTGGATTTGAGGCTCTAAGTCGCGGCGCTAAATCAATAGTTTTTGTTGAAAAGGACATAAAAATATTTCAAATGTTAATCAAAAATTCTAAAAAGTTTCCCAAAACCAATATAAAATTTTATAATATGGACGCATTTTCTTTTTTAAAATTAAAAAGTAACTTTGATTTTATATATGCTGATCCGCCTTATGGCAAATATAATGTTAATCTCTTGGTTGAAAAAATCCTAGGGTGTTTAAATCATAACGGTGTTTTTATCTTAGAGTGTCAAAAAAAAGAAAATCTGAATCCAAATAGTAAGACGTTAGATTTTGGAAATTCTAGATTATTAATTTGGGAAAAGTTTTGAGAAAAATTATTTATCCAGGTACATTTGACCCAATTCATAATGGTCATCTAGATATTGCATTTCGAGCATCCAAACTTTTTGATCAATTAGAGTTCGTTGTAGCAGAAAATTACGAAAAAAAACATCTTTTCTCAGTCAATGATAGAACTAGTTTTATCAAGGAATCTACCAAACATATATCTAATATATCAGTTAGCGCGTTTGAGGGGCTTGTAGTTGATTATGCTGAAAGCATAAAAGCTAATTCAATTATTAGAGGGCTTCGTCATGTTAGTGATTTTGAATTTGAGTTCCAAATGGCTATGATGAACTTTCATTTAAATCCAAAGGTAACGAGTCTTTTTATGATGCCTGATGAAAAATTTATACACATAAACTCCACTGTGATTAAAGATGTAGCAAAAAACAAGGGTGATATTTCATCCTTTGTTCCAGAATGTGTAAAAGCTGCATTGTCTCAAAAATATAAAAATAAATAACCGTAAACTAATCAAAATATTGAAGGAGATTTATTAAACAATTATGCCTACATATGATTATATTTGTCAAACTTGTGATAAAAGATTTGATTATTTTCAATCAATGTCTAGTCCGTCACTAAAATCAAATCCTGATTGTGAAGATAAAAATTGTCATGTAAAAAGAGTAGTAAGTGGTGGGAGCGGGTTAATTTTTAAAGGATCTGGGTTTTATCTTACTGATTATAAAAATAAAAAGAACAAATCAAATTCTGAATCAAATTCTGAATCAAATACTGCTAAAAAAAAGATTAAATCGAAAAAGAAAAAAAAGGGAATAAAAAAAAATGATTGAAGATAAAAAAATTTTTATGGATAGTGGCAATCTGGTGGTTCCAGATAATCCAATTATACCATTTATTGAAGGCGATGGCATTGGAGCAGATATTTGGAATGCTTCTGTAAGAGTTTTTGATTCTGCTGTAAAAAAAGCATATGGTGGAAAAAGAAAAATCAATTGGATTGAAATTTTAGCCGGTGAAAAATCTTATAAGAAAACTGGTGAATGGCTCCCAGAGAAAACTCTAAGTTTGATAAATGAACACTTAATAGCTATTAAAGGACCATTGACAACTCCTGTTGGTGGGGGCATTCGTTCACTAAATGTAGCATTAAGACAAAAATTAGATCTTTATGCATGTGTAAGACCTGTTAGATGGTTTAGAGGCGTACCTTCTCCTGTAAAAAAACCTGATTTAGTTGACATGGTTATTTTTAGGGAAAATACTGAGGATATCTACGCAGGAATAGAGTGGATGCACGGTACTGATGGTTTAGAAAAAGTTAAAAAATTCCTTATGGACGATATGGGTGTCAAAAACATAAGATTTCCAGATACCGTTAGTTTAGGAGTTAAACCAGTTTCTAAGGAAGGTACTGAAAGATTAGTCAAATCTGCTGTAGAATATGCGATAAAGCATAAGTTGTCTTCTGTAACATTAGTTCATAAGGGAAATATTATGAAATTTACAGAGGGTGCGTTTCGTGATTGGGGATACAACTTGTCCAAAGAATACTACAATTCAAAAAATTTAGATGATGGCCCCTGGCAGGTAATTGAAAAAGATGGTCATAGCCTCATTGTAAAGGATGTAATAGCGGATGCTTTTCTTCAGCAAATTTTATTGAGACCATCTGAATATGATGTAATAGCTACCTTAAATCTTAATGGAGATTATATTTCCGATGCACTTGCTGCAATTGTGGGTGGAATTGGAATCGCACCTGGA
The DNA here is from genome assembly GCA_902611135.1 of uncultured Fidelibacterota bacterium. Taxonomy (GTDB): domain Bacteria; phylum Fidelibacterota; class Marinisomatia; order Marinisomatales; family UBA1611. The sequence goes on from CACLYL010000027.1 coordinate 14,648, forward strand.
GCGAATATAAACTATAAAAGCGGGCATGCAATATTTGAGGCAACACATGGAACAGCTCCTAAATATGCAGGAAAAGATCAAGTAAACCCTAGCTCAGTAATATTATCAGGTGTAATGATGTTAGAATATTTAGGTTGGAAGGAAGCAGGTGATTTGATCATAAAAGGCATAGAGGGTGCAATTGATAAAAAGAGAGTAACATATGACTTTCATAGGCTGATGGAAAATGCTACTAAACTAAAGTGCTCCGAATTTGGAGACGAAATTATAGCTCATATGTAATAAATATAGTTAATTCAATATATAATTGAATCGTTTAAGTTGTGTTTATAGATCTAACAAAGGTTGAGCTAAAAGCTGGAAAAGGTGGAAAAGGGTCCGTTCATTTTAGACGGGAAAAATTTGAGCCTATGGGAGGGCCTGATGGTGGTGATGGAGGAAGGGGAGGTCATATTATTTTTCAAGCTGATTCAAATCTTCATACTCTGCAAGATATTAGGTATTGGAGAAAATATGTAGCTGAAGATGGATTACCAGGAGGAGGTTCAAGAAAAACTGGTAGAAATGGTAAAGATCTAATTATTAAAGTTCCTGTAGGTACCGAGGTAAAGAGCATTTTATCAAATGAGTTGGTTATTGATTTAATAAAGGATGGACAATCTTCTATTATTTGTCGTGGGGGAAAAGGCGGTAGTGGAAATGCTCGCTATAAAACATCGACAAATAGAGCACCAAAAAAAGCACAGCCGGGAATTAATGGAGAAGATGGAAGGTTTGTCATTGAGCTAAAAATATTAGCAGACGTTGGTCTTGTTGGGTTGCCAAATGCAGGAAAATCCACTCTTTTATCAAAAATATCTGCAGCTAAACCTAAGATAGCTGACTATCCATTCACTACTTTAGAACCAAATTTAGGTATTGTAAAATATGGTGATTACAACTCATTTGTTATGGCCGATGTTCCTGGACTAATTGAAGGAGCAAGTAGGGGAAAGGGCTTAGGGCATAAATTTTTAAAACATATTGAAAGAAATAAAATACTTTTATATTTAATTGATAGCGTTGATCAAAACCCATTTAGAACATATAAAAATCTTGAAAATGAAGTTTTTAGTTATAATCCCGACCTAGCCATCAAACCAACCATTATATGCAGGACAAAAGCTGATATTAAAAATAAGCTATCAAGTGAATGGGATCAATTTAATCAACCTGTTTATGCGATTTCATCTCTCTCCGGGTCAGGTTTAAAAAGTCTAATTGGTGTGTTAAGTAATTTGATTTAAATAATTTAATTTCTTTTTGTTACTTGACATCCTTTTATCGCCGTAAATTTATAAATCAATTACTTTAAGGAGAGGTGGCCGAGTGGCTGAAGGCGCTCGCCTGCTAAGCGAGTAAGGAGTTTATAGCTTCTTCGAGGGTTCGAATCCCTCCCTCTCCGCACTTTTACCGTCGGGAAGCCATCCAAAAAGGGTGGCTTTTTTATTTTTACTCAATCGCCGGTTTTTATGTTAAAAAGCGCTATAAGTTAAGAAAAGTGCATGCAATTGGCTAGCGTTCCCGAAATTTATTTTTTGATTGGCAAGATTAAGCGGTAGTCTTTTTAAGTCTGTGGGGGCATCCAAGGCTTTGGGTCCCATCGGTTGAATATCCATGTAGCTATCCGCGCAATTTGATTCAAAATTTGATATCAGAAATAATAAGTTTGTAATAAGGTGGTTTATTAAATTTTGATTTAGATTTGTAAAAGAGAAAGGAGTACAATGGCCCAGCAATTACAGCAGCAACTTTGGAATATTGCCAACGACCTACGTGGCAAAATGGGTGCAGATGAATTTAGAGATTATATCTTAGGGTTTATCTTCTACAAATATTTATCTGAAAAAATGCGTTTATACGCGGATAAAATTTTACAGCAGGACGAAGTTCGTTATGTTGAACTTGATGAGAATTCAGATGAAGGAAGGCAGTATATTGATGCTATTCGCGATGAGGCACTGGAAAAGCTGGGATACTTTTTAAAGCCATCTGAATTGTTTATTGTTTTAGCTGCTAAAGGAAATGCCAATACAGGGGACGAAACCTTTATTTTAGAAGATTTAACGAACGTGCTGAAAAGTATTGAACAAAGTACCATGGGGACCGATAGTGAAGAAGAATTTGGGAACCTTTTTGAGGATTTGGATTTAACCTCATCCAAATTAGGAAAGACGGAAAATCAAAAGAATGAACTGATATGTAAAATATTATATCATTTAGGAAAAATAGATTTTGAGATTGCCAATACCGATTCAGATATATTGGGTGATGCCTATGAATACTTGATTGCCCAGTTTGCATCAGGAGCGGGCAAAAAAGCGGGGGAGTTTTATACCCCTCAGGCCGTCTCTACTATTTTAGCAAGATTGGTAACGGTTGGAAAAACCAAGCTTAAAAGTGTCTATGACCCTACATGTGGTTCAGGCTCATTACTGCTACGCGTGGCAAAAGAAGTTGAGGATGTGTCAAGCTTCCATGGACAAGAGATGAATCGTACCACGTTTAACCTGGCACGCATGAATATGATTATGCATGATGTGCATTTTAATCGTTTTGACTTAAAGCAAGAAGATACCCTTGAAAACCCACAGCATGAAGGTGAAACCTTTGAGGCTATTGTTGCCAACCCTCCTTTTTCAGCTAAGTGGAGTGCCAGTCAATTACACTTAGATGATGAACGCTTTAGTGAATATGGGAAACTTGCGCCTAAGAGTAAGGCAGACTTTGCCTTTGTGCAGCATATGATTCATCATTTAGATGAATGGGGCCATGTCGATAGTACTCCCGCATGGGGTGTTATTTAGAGGTGCAGCAGAAGGTCATATACGAAGATATTTAATTGAGGATAGGAATTACTTAGATGCGGTTATTGGATTGCCCTCCAATATTTTCTATGGCACTAGTATACCGACCTGCATATTGGTATTTAAAAAGCATAGAGAGAATCACAGTAATATATTATTCATAGATGCGTCACAGCATTTTGAAAAGGTAAAAACTCAGAATGTATTAAAGCCTGAACATATTTATAAGGTTATTGATACGTATAAGAATCGGAAATTTGAGGACAAGTATGCTTATGTAGCCACGATGGATGAAATTAAGGAGAATGATTATAATCTTAATATTCCAAGATACGTAGATACCTTTGAAGAGGAGGAACCTGTTGATTTAAAGGCAGTGGCAGATGAATTAAGAAAGGTTGATTCTGAAATGTTGGAAATTGATGAGAAAATTAAAGGCTTTTGTGAGGAGTTAGGTATTGATACACCAAAGTAATGTTCCTCAATTAAGGTTTAAAGAATTTGAAGGAATATGGAAAGAATCGTCCTTGAATGATGTGGCAGTATTTTTTGATGGT
>CACLYL010000028.1 GCA_902611135.1 uncultured Fidelibacterota bacterium
TAATTCCATATCCAATACCAAACCATTTAAAAGATTTAAAAATAAAAAAAGAAAGTAATAAAAAGCTAATAAAATTGATCTTTGCTTCTAGGAACGATCCTGTAAAAGGAGGTGATTTATTTATTCAAGTGCTTTCCAATTTAGGAGAGAAAATAAAAACTAAAATGCAAGTCTCAATATATGGTTTTTCTCCAAAAACAATACCAGATAACTTACCATTGACTAAATTTTTTAACTTTGTTTCACAAAATGATTTGGCAGAAGCCTATCGTGAATCAGATATATGTGTTGTTCCTTCAATATTTGATAATTCTCCAAATACGGTCTACGAAGCAATGGCGTATGGGAAAATCATTATTGCAAGTAGTGTTGGTGGAATTCCAGAAATAATCAAAGAAGAGCAAAATGGATTTTTATTCAAAAAAAATGATCCTATTGACCTTGCAGATAAAATTAAAAGTGCAGTTGAAATGTTACTTGCGGGTGATGGTTTAAAAATGCGACTTAATGCAAAGAGAAGAATCAACAAATATGCCTCATTATCACGCAATGTTAATAGAAGACTAAAATTATTATGAATTCAAGAATATTAGATTTAGGATGCGGTAAAAATAAAATTATTGGATCAATTGGTTTAGATAATATGCCTTTGGATAATGTTGATTTTGTACATGACCTATTAAACACACCTCATCTATTTGAGGATAATTGTTTTGACAAAATATACTTTAAAAATGCTTTTAAACACTTTTTATTACAATATATAAATAAGATTTTATCTGAATGTTATTGATTAATGTCATCAAATGGTAATTTAATTATTACCATTCTTCATGCATTTTCAGTAGTTGCGTATACTGATATCACACATAAATCATATTTTACATTTAATAGTGGAAAATTTTTTGACAAAACACACCCATAATTATTTTATAAAAAAACATATAAGTATGATTTTAATCTTTTCGAAATTGATTATAAAACATTTTGGTTTGATTGGAAAGGAAGACTCTTACGAAAGTTTGATTTGATTTTATCAAAACTAGCAAATAAACAATTATCTAATGCATTGGAAAATATAAAAAAACCTTCATCAGCCGATAGAATTGTTAAAAAAAGATCATTCCAATTTGTTGAAATAAAATGGAATTTTAAAAAAGTTAATTAACTATTATTGAGATATCTTAAAAACTTTTTACTTTGGCAATTTAGATTAAAGATAATATTTTTGGACACAATATTTTACTGAGCAAACTCTAATTTCTAAATTTTCATTATCAATTTTATGTAGATGGGCATTCCCATTTAGTCATGGAGGGATACCTATGCATAATTTTTATTTGATGAAATTATTAGAAAAAGATCTGAATATTTCAAAAATATCTATTAGAAATGAAATTAATTATAATTTTTATAAGGATAATGATCTCAATTATTTTCCATTAAAGATACCTATTGAAAACATAATCAATTCATTAAATAGGTATAGGTTTTTAACAAAAAATATTAATCTATTAAAAGATTGGTTGGTATCTAGGGAAATGTATTTAAAAATAAATGGAATCAACTCAGATATAATTGAGTTTATGGATATTCATAGCGAAAGCTATTATTTATTAAAAAACAAACATAGGGTCAAACCAAAAGTAATCATAAGATCTCATACTCCATGGAGTTTGTTAGAGAGATATTATTCCAAGAGTGAAAAAAGGTATCTTAATTGTGAAAAAATATTCCAAAGAGAGCTGTATTGTTTTAGAAAATGCGATGGTATAACGGTACCGAGTAAAGATTTAAAAAATCAACTCGTAAAATTATTTAAAATTGATCATAAAAAAATAACTGTAATACCAAATATTATTGACACCAATCATTTTAAAATTACAATGGAAAAGAGGTATTCAGGGTCTTTCAATATTTTGCATATAGGAAGATTTATTAAATCAAAAGGAGTATTGACATTAATTAAAGCTTTCGTTGAGCTTGGTAAAAACTACAAAGATATTTCTTTGTCATGCGTAGGAAAAATTGATCAAAAAACGTTAAAAAGATGTAATCATCTATTAAATAAAAACAAGCTGAATCATAGAGTCACCTTTAAAAAATTTGTCAGTTATGAGTCATTACCTGAATTCTATGAGAGAGCTAATTTGATTGTTGTACCATCAGAGATATATGAATCCTTCTCCTACACAGTTGCACAAGGAATGGCCTGTGGTAAAATTGTTATTGCAAGTAATCTAGGGGGTATTCCGGAAACGACTGATCACGGAAAAGCTGGTCTATTATTTGAACCAGGTGATACTAGGGATTTAATAAGATGTGTAAAAAAAGTATATTTAGGAAAAGTTAATATCAGTAACATAGAAAAAAGAGCAAGATATCATGTAAAAAAAAATTATTCATTTGAAGCGTTAAAATCTCATTATTTACAGTATTATAAAAGGCAATTAAATTAAAAAAATAGTTATTATATCACCATTTTTACTTCAATTAAAAAGAGGAATTGAAAGTTTTACAATATCTTTAGCTAATAAATTATCAGAAGACAAAAGAATAAAAGTCGTAATCTATTCCTGGAAAGGAGGTAATAAGGATTATATAAAAGATTTAAATGCTAACATTTTAATAAGAACTTTACCAATTTCAAGATATTTTCAAAAAATTCAAGCGTATATTTCTTACAATACTTGGTTAAAGATAGATAATCCGTTATGTATCATAATTAATTTTTTTTATCACGGGGAATCACTTTTACCAAAATATTTAAATTATATTTTAGTTTTACACTCGCCACCCTCACAAATACCAAATAGATACAAATTTATTAGACAAAAAATTAATTCATTTAAAAGTTTAGAAATCGTAGCAGTTTCAAGTTTTGTAAAGCGGGAATCAGAGTCAATTTTTCCAAATCATAAAATAAACGTTATCCATAATGGAATAAATCTGAATCAGTTTAAATTAAAAAAAATAAGCTACAATTCTAATTTAAAGATAGTTACACTTTCAGCCCTAGAGAAAAGAAAAAGGATTCATAATGTAATATTAGCTTTAAATGAAATTAAAAATCCAAATTTCATATTCCATATTTATGGGGATGGTCCTTACAAAAAGAATATTGAATCTTTAATTAAACAGCAAAAATTACAGAAAAATGTAAAACTCAAAGGTATTACAAATAACCCTGAAAATATTTATTGTAATTATGATATTTTTATTTTGGTAAGTAAAGGAGAAGCTTTTCCGATTGCACCCCTTGAAGCTATGTCTTGTGGCTTATCTTTAATTGTATCAAAAGAGGAACCATTTGCTGAAATTGTTTCTCAGGATTGTGGAATTCTAATCGATCCAAAAAATCATCGACAAATCATAGATTCAATCTTATCTTTAAGAGATAATAAAAAAAGGAAAAAATTTGGAATTTCTGCAAGGTCAAAAGTCCAACGATATTTCTCTGATACAGCAATGCGAGATCTGTATATTAAACTAATCTTTAAAAAGGGTATTTGATGAATTACTGTAGAAAGGAAAAATTGTTTTATGTTAACCAGAAAGAGCTAACTTGGTTGACGCAAATTAAAACTTTAAACCATAAACATAATCTTGAATATCAAAATGTAATTCTAAACCAAATTAAGTCATTTTATAAATTCTTAAATAATCCAGTAATAAAAAAATTTGATTTGAAATTGTTTGCATTCGATAGTTTAGAAAATGACTTACAAAAGATTAAATTAAAGGGAGATACGCTATTAAATATTAATTTCGCCAACTCTACTAGTTGGAGAAAAAAATTACTATTAAATATTGATTCTTATTTAAAGAAAAATTATTTGATTAAAAATGAAATTATATCATTGCAATTTATCGGCAGTATAGGTTCAAAAAATCTAATTAGCTACAGTGATTTTGACTGTGTAGTTATCCTTCCTTTAATGAAATCTTTAAATGATAATTTAAACTTAAAAATAAAAAGATTATTAAGAAAGCTGAGATACTTTTCATTACAATTTGATCCTATTCAACATCATGATATATTTATCTTAACTGAAGATGAACTTATTAGTGGAATAAAACCATTTTATCCTTTATCGTTATTTGAACATAGTTGGGGATATGGTAGAAATCACTTTTATACATCTAAAAATAATTTATATCCGGAAAATAGGATTAACTTTTTAATTAATAATCAATATTTTAGGAGCTTAAGTGAAAACAATATTACAAATATATCACTCTATAGCCTTAAATATATTCTGTCATCAGCATTTATGATCCCAGTTTACTTTTATAATTTTAAAAATATTTATGGGTTAAAATCTGAACTAATTAAAAAAGCTCTGGGCGAGCATAGACCAATTAAAAGTAATTTTGATTTAATCTCAAATTATAGGTTAAAATGGCCTCAACCAAAAAAAAAGCTCATTAAAAAGGTGATTTTAAAATCATGTCTTAAATATTTATCTTATGAAAAAGTAAATCAGTTGAACAAAAGCATAGAATATTACTTTTATAATCGAAAAATAAAGTTATATCTAAATGATATGAATACAATTGTTAGCAAATGTTTAGAGATTTCAAATTACTTTACAAAGATCCTGGCAAGGAAAAATTATTGACTAATTTATTTAAAGTAGATTATGAGATGGCTCGATTAGAATATCTTGATAATTTAAGCTCTAAAAGCGGTATAATTAAAGTAATAGAGTTTGGTGAACTAAAGTCTCCTGGTTTATCAGATTTGGATTGGTTAATTATATATGATGAAAAGATAATTAAATCTTATAAAGCATTAATACCAAATAAACTTACTTCTAAAAATTTTAAGGAGGCTTTCCAACATAGACCAATTTTTTTAGAATGTAAATATGAAAATTATATTGGTGAATTCATTCTACCAACCAAAACATTTGTTCATCTGGGTGACCATTTTAATGAAGAGTCCTTTTCTTCAATTAATAATTTCAAAAGAGACCTAACAGTAGGATTTGAATTTTTTAAAAGACAAAAGAGATGGCTTAGAAAAGTAGAATTTGAAAAGTTATCTTTTAAAAAAAAAGTAGCACTTTTTGTTTCAATTAGTAGACATTCTAAAAATCCATTTTTTGAAGATATAAAATTTGAATTAGCTAACTATGAAGATGATATTGCAATCTTAAGATCCAAAATTTTAGAAGACAATTTAAATATTGAAATGCTTGAAAAGTTAAGGTTTTCTAGTGTTAATTTAATTTTACTTATAGAACAAAAACTTAGTTTTTGGCTAGAAAATAATTATTATTACTTTGATTTCAAAGATGATTTATATCAAGATATTATTTGGTCTGAAGACATAAGGTTTAGCGAACATAGAAATATACTAGTTAAAAATTTAAAATTATTTCCAATTTTATTTAAAAACCTGACAAAAGAATATGATTACTTTTTTTTAAAATATTTATTGCTTTATCAAATTTCGATAGATATGAATAGAATTGGATTAAAGGATGGCATTATTGCAGACTTAGGGTTCAGGGATTGGTTTAAAAAATCAATAAGAGAACATTTATATCATTTTAAAAATAAATTTAACTTGTTTTTCAAAAGCTAATGAAAAATAATAGAGTTTTGAAAGATATATTTTTTGATGTGCCAAAATCCCATGAAATCAAAAACTTTCTTTTAAAACTTTTTTCTGAACAAGATACAAATTTATATCCACCTAGTTTTTCTAGAACTCACAGAAATTATTATCTTATCAGCAAAGATCCATATATTATAATTATTTTAGAACCAATAAATGATATCCAACTCTTTTCAAAAACGATAGGAAAAGACAAAGATATTGTATTTTTAAAATTTTTTTCGTGGACTTTATATGATAAACCATATCTTTTAGAGAGAACAATATTTGATTATAGGATTCATTTGCAAAAATATCCAAGACATAAATTAATTCTATTGTTAAATACTGTTGAGGAATATAATTATTTCAAGAAAAATGACATTGATTGTCACTTTATTAATCATAATTCTCTCGTCGATCCACAATTATTCAAGCCTAGCAGTGTAACCAAAAAGTATGATGTAGTTTATAATGGAAGGCTAGAATTGGGTAAGAGACATTACTTATTAAGTCTATGTAAAAGTATAGCTCTAATTTCAGCTCCTATTTTGAAACAAAATGAAGAAAAATTAAAATACCTTGGAATGCTAAAAGATGCTATTCCAAATTCAAAAATTTTTAATTTTTCTGGAGGAATTAATTTGAGCGCACTTCAATCACTCAAATATATTCCTCAGTTAAAGCCAGAATCAATTTCAAAAATATTAAATCTTAGTAGGGTAGGTGTAATTTTGAGTTATAAAGAGGGCGCATGTTATGCGTCAATAGAATATTTGCTATCAGGTATTCCAATGGTCACGACTAAAAATATTGGAGGAAGAGATATATTTTTTGATGATAGATTTTGTGTTCGCTCTCTATCAAATAATTATTCTGTAAAGCACAATATACATAAGCTAATAGAAAAAGATATAGATCCTATTATAATAAGAGAAGCCACTTTAAAAAAAATGAAACCTCACATTGATAGAATGAAAAATTTAATTCTTAATATTTTTAAACTTTATGGAAATAATAATATTGATATTGAAAAATTTTGGAAGGGTAAATTCATAAATAAAATGTTAAAAATAAGTCAAAAATTTCCAGAAGAATTGAAAAAGGAAATAAAATAATTTGTTTCCAAATTTAATTATTTAAAAAAGATCATAAATAGGGGATACTTAAATATTAAAACTTCAATTTTAATTTGTACTTATAATAGAGGAGATCTTATAAATGGAACTTTGAAAGCTTTAATAGTTGACCAGTCAATTAAACCCAATCAAATTGTTGTTGTAAATGGTGGAGGTGAAAATAACTGTTTAGATATTTTAATTAAATGGAAGAAGGTTTTTAGAGAACTTTTAATAATAGATACGATAAATAAAAATTTATCTCATAGCAGAAATATTGGCCTTATAAAATGTATTCATGATTTGATACTTTTAACAGATGACGATGCAAGGCCCTATCCCAATTGGATTGAGAATATCATATTCTATCACCAAAAATATCCAAAGGCGGGTAACATCGGCGGGGAAGTTTTTGATAAACAAGGTGTTTCATTTTTATCAAAAATAGCAGATGTCGTGACATTTCCTCGACATAAAAAAGAAAAAAAAGTAAAAACTATTCCTGGAGTCAATTCCTCTTTTAAAAGAGCCGTAATCCTAGAAGTGGGAGAATATGACACCTTACTTTTTAGAGGAGAGGATGTAGATTATAATTGGAGAGTTTTAAAAAAAGGATGGGATGTAGTATATGTTCCCTCTATTATTGTTAAGCATATTCATAGAACTTCCTGGTTGCAATTATTTTATCAACATTACATGTATGGAAGGGCATATTTTATTTTACGAAAAAAATGGAAAAAAATGTATTCAATATATCCTAACAAGATTAAATCATATCGAGACATTATTAAATATATTGCATCATGGACATATACTCCCTTTATTGATGCTGTGTTAAAAAGTAAACTTCTTGAAAATAAAAACCCTCTAACTGTATTAGTAATTTATTTAGTTAATTTATGCAATAGAATCGGTATTTTTGTTCAAAAAAACTTTTATGAATAAGATAAAAAAAATTAATGTATATACAGTAAAAAATCATTCAAATAGTGATATGTGGTTAAAATTTCTAATTCACCCAATTAAATCATATTGGGGCGATGGTACAAAAGAGTGGAAGATATATGCATCAGAATTCTTGTTCTATAAAAAATACTTTGAATTATCACAAGATGTTAAAAATTCTGATGCTGCTTTTTTACCATTAACGCTAAACTATTATGTTAAAATGAGTAAGCTTCACATTGCAAAAGAATTTATATTTAATTCGAGAGACAATAATCTTAAAACTTATATCTGGGTTGAAGGTGATCATGAAATAAATTTCATGAAAAACTCTAAAGATTGCATTTTCATTCAATACTTTGGCTTTAAATCGGACTTAAAGACAAATGAAATAATTAAACCAGGGGACTTAAAAAAAGATCTTTTACTTTCATTCACAGAAAAGAAAGTAAAAATAAGAAAAAAAAATAAAATTCCAGTGGTTGGTTTTGATGGCCTTGCAAGCTATCCGCCTCATAAGCTTATGAACTTAATATTTAAAAACATTTTTTCTAAAGTTATGTATAAAATTAATTTAAAAAAAATTAATAGAGATCATATCTTTCCAAAATTTTTATTAAGGAAAAAGATTTTAAACTCTTTAGACAAAAATAAAAACATAAAAACTAATTTTAATATGAGAAGCACATTTGCAGTCGGTAGTCTAGGATCAAATAAACAATTAAGATTTGAATTTATAAGAAATATTTTATCAAGTGATTATACTCTATGCTTTAGAGGGTCAGGCAACTATTCATTAAGATTTTATGAAACTCTTTGCCTTGGTAGAATTCCTCTATTTATTAATACAGACTGTAAACTCCCATTTGAGGATAAGATTAATTGGAGAGATATATGTTTATGGGTAGAGTTTAAAGATATAAATTATTTAAGTGATATCATTCTTGACTATCATAGTTCATTATCGGAAAAAAGATTTATAGATCAACAAATTTACTGTAGGGAAATTTGGAATAAATATCTTTCAAAGAGAGGTTTTTGTGAGCATCTTAATAAGTCTATAAGAAATCAAATATCATTTGGGAATGAGAAATCTTATCAATAATCTGCTTATCAATATTACACCTTCCAAAAGACCCTTTTATAATTGCCGGTGAATAAAAACAACTATTAGAATTAAAGGATAAAATATTATGCAGAAAACCTTTGCTTCAAATCCAATTAAATTACTTTGATAATTATTAAATAATAGATAGACAAATCACATTTGTATCAAAAAATTTCAAACAAAGTATTTTGATTCAAATTAGTTTACATTATAATAAAATTTACATGAACAATATATTAAATCTGTTAAGAATTTTAAGTAATTTTTAAATGAGAGGTAAATGATTTTATGTTTAACTTTTATATATTGGATGTTTTTAAGCTCAAAATATATAATAATCATTTTAAGGTCTAATCTATATTATGGGACGAAACAAATCCATTGAAGTTTCAGTTATTGTACTTTGTTATAAGGCTTCAAACTTAATCAAAACCTTCCTTGATGAGATAATATTTGAAGCTGATAAAAGATCTCTTAAATATGAAATTATTTTAGTAGTTAACTATTGGGCAAATCAAAACGATCCTACTCCAAAAATGATAAAAGACTACGCAAAAGATGCTAAAAACTGCGTAGTAATTTCAAAAGAAAAAGAGGGGCATATGGGTTGGGATATGCGCAGTGGATTAGAAATAAGTCAGGGGAATGTTATAATTGTTATTGATGGAGATTTACAATTTAATTCTAATCTTGTCTTTAAAGTTTACGATGAATTAAAATACAATAATCTGGATCTTTGTAAAACATATCGCGTTGAGAGAGAGGATGGAATATACAGAAGTGTAATTTCAAAAATTTTTAATTTTATTTTTGATTTATTATTTCCGACAGCTGATAAAAATAAAAATTTTTCAGACATTAATTCAAAACCGAAAGCATTTACAAGACATGTTTATGAAACAATGAATTTAAAATCAAATGATTGGTTCATTGATTGTGAAATCATGATCTTTGCAAGAGAGCATAATCTTAAAATAGGCAGTATGCCCATTAGATTTTATAAAAGTGATCGTGAATCTTTCGTAAAGCCAGTTGCAATTTTTGAATTTTTGAAAAATTTGATAAACTATAAAATAAGAAGTATAAAAGATAGTTAAGCTTTTCATTACCGGAGCAAGTAGCAATCTTGGAAGAGAATTTATTAATACTATAGACCATAGATATTATAGAGTTAGTTTATTTTTAAGGAGAAACTTTAAAACAAATAAGTACAGTGTGAAAAAATATTTTGGTGATCTAAGAGATGATAAATATTTAAAAAAAATACCTAATCAGGATATTATTTTACACCTTTCAGGTACAACTCATTCAAAAAGCTATAATGATTATTATCATGGAAATGTTCTTACTACAAAAAACTTAATTAATCACTTTAAAAATCGTGGTATAAAAAAATTTGTATATGTTAGCACAAGGTGCGCAAAAATGGAAGCTGGCTCTTATGGGGAAACCAAATTAATTGCAGAAAATTTGATAAAAGAATCTGGAATTAACTATTTAATACTACGTGTTTCCGAAGTTTTTGGAAAAAATCAATCTAGCTTTAATTTTGTTAATAAATTATTATACTTTTCGCCAATTATACTGTTACCTTCTTGGAAAAATATATATTTACAGCCCATTTTAATCGAGGATTTAGTTCAATTATTAAATAAAATACTTTCTTCACATCATAACAATAAAACATACACTGTCGCTGGAAGTGAAATTTTCAATTTAAAAGATTTAATTAAAATTATACCAGGATTTTTAAATAAATACAGGCTAATTGTTCCCATACCAATTTTTATAATAAAAGTTTTTTCACATTTAAATTTAATTTTAAAAAGGCCCTATTTTTATCCAGATCAAATACCTAGATTAATTTGTAAAAAGCAGACAGATATCAGTTCAATAGAAAAGGACTTTAATTTTAAACCTGAATCTGTAAGGAAATTTATTAAAGAATTAGAGGATGAAGCTTTTTTTTAAATTTTAAAAAAACTAATATTAAAAATGGAAATATCATGCAATAACTCTAGTTCTTTGGAGAATCAAATAAAATATATACAGGATACGTTAAGAACTGGCAAAACTTCTGGAGACGGAAAATATACAGAAAAGTGTAATTTGATATTTGAGGAAGAACTAAAAATAAAAAAATCACTCCTTACAACATCTTGCACTCATGCTCTAGAGATGTGCGCATTGCTTTTAAATATTAAACCGGGTGACGAGGTTATATTGCCCTCTTATACCTTTGTATCTACCGTAAATGCTTTTTTGTTAAGAGGGGCAATACCAAAATTTATTGATGTGAAATATTCAACTTTGAACATTGATGAAAATTTAATAGAGGATCAAATAACCAAAAAAACGAAGGCAATTATAGTGGTACATTATGCAGGAGTTGCATGTGAAATGGGGAAAATAAAAAAAATAAGTTTAAAATATAATATACCAATTATAGAAGACAATGCGCATGGCATTTTTGGAAAATATAAAAGGAAATTTTTGGGTACTTTTGGAACCTTCTCTACCCAAAGTTTCCATGAAACAAAGAATTTTAGTTGTGGTGAAGGTGGTGCTTTATTTATTAATGATGAAAATTTTATGGAAAGAGCAGAATACATCAGAGAAAAAGGTACTAATAGAACCAAATTTATTCGAAATGAGATTGATAAATATTCTTGGGTAGACATTGGATCTTCTTATCTTTTGTCTGAAATTTTGGCTTGCATTTTATATGCTCAATTAGAGATGAGGAATGCCATACAACAAAAAAGAAAATTGATATGGGAAAATTATAAAAAAAAATTGCATGATTGGGCTATGCAAAATGACATTAAATTGCAGGAGATTCCACCCTATTGTAAATCATCTTATCATATATTTTATATTCTGTTGTCTTCCTCTGAAAAAAGGGAAAGGTTAATTAGTCACCTAAAAAAGAGCGGTATAAAAGCCAGTTTCCATTATACTCCACTGCATACATCATTAATGGGTAGAAAATATGGATACAAGAAAGGAGACCTTCCAGTAACAGAAGAAATTAGCGAAAGAATGTTGCGTTTACCTATTCATAATAATCTCAAGTATAATTTGATTGATTTTAGATGTTTTTATGATTTTAAATAAAAAAATAATTCCTCTCCTAATATCTACTTTAGTAATAATTCTTTTTTCTTTTAAGTTGAGTGAATTAAAATCCTTTACTGGAGATGAGCTAGGAACTCTTGAAATTCAGAAAGTAAAGAAACCCATCCCTTACAATAAAATTGTCTCTGCTATTATTGAACTGCTTAGTCCAGTTAACGCCAACAATATCTTTTATTTAAGAATAAGTAGTCTAATCTTTACTTTAATAGCAGTATTTATTTGGTATTTAAACTATTTTAAATCCAATGTTCCAATAAACATATTTTTAGGATTATTTATAACAAATAGTTTTTTAATAGATCAATCAATATTCTTCAGGTATTACTCCTATTACTTTCTAACATCTTCAATAACTTTATTTTTAATTATTAACTATTTTAAAGACTTAAGTGTCAACTCAAAGCTGCTTTTTTCAATTTTTGGATTTTTAGTAAGCCCATACATTTTTCATATACTAAATGGGTTACAATTTGCAACCTACTTTATATACATATTTATATTTCATAAAATTAAATCGATCAGAAATAGAGTTTTAATTATGTTTTTATTATCAGTTACAATGATAATAATAGCTTTTAAACCTGTTTACCTATGGATGCTTTTTAATTGGATAAATATTTTGGATGCTCTATTTGTAGATCTAGATGTTCAAAATTTAAGGGGTTTAAGTTTAGGTATACTTATCAAGCCGATATATGCTGTGTTTCAAATGACTTTTGGTCCAGTGATAGCGCCCACAGATTCTATTTTTATTTTCTTGTATATGTTCCTTTATTTTTTCATTCTCTTATTCCTTGTTTTAAATATCTATAAGGTTGATAGAGAAAATTTCTACAATTATATAGTTATTGGCGTTATTCCATTTCTAGTGATTTATTTATTTCTACAAGCTATTTCTTTTCCTGGGTTTACTCAATTAGAACCTAAACATGGAATTTTATTATTACCCATATTATTTGCAATATTTACAGACAGTTACAATTTTTTGAATAAAAGGATTTATTATACATTTTATTCGTTGATAATCTTTTTTCAATTAATCGGTATGAACAGGACTTTGAGTACCCATTATACGGATTGGGAACATATTTTATCTAAAACTAATACTTTTTTTGAGGGAAAAAATAGTTCTTCAAACGAAAACAAGATTTTGATGGATGGTCGAGCAAAGAAAACTTTTGATTTTTACAATAGAGGTGATCATAATATCAAACAATATTATACATGGGAACCATATGATTCCTTGGTTAACATTATTAATGATGAGGAAAAACTAGTTTTTCTACTGAACGACTATAAGTCTTACACAAAACTCTCTGTTCAACAAAATTGGAATGCTGGCAAAAGTTCATTTAATAGAGTAGAACAACTAAACTTTTTATTAGACAAGTTAAATAACAATTTTTACCTAGAGGACTCCTATGTTAGTTATCCTACCTTTCTTTATTTATTGAACCGAAAACCAATTTTAGATCAGGCTAATAATTCGTTTGATGTTTGGGAGCATCATTTAAAAGATATAATTTTGCCAATTGAATATAAAGGTTGTAAAATAACCTCATCTGTTACATTAAACCAAAAAGACTCACTTAAATTAAAAGGTAGAGATCTTATAGTATTCAACATTGAGGGCGATATAAAGAGCCTAAAAGAAGGAGATTTAGTTGGGTCAGTTGAAAGCGGTGAAAATGTTATATTATTAAAGTATAGACAAAATATATGGGGAGTGTTTGCTGAGTTTGATAATATTGAAATTGATGAGGAGAAGGTGTTTTATTCATGGGATCATGAGCCGTTGGTCTCAGGATCAATTAATTATGCTGGATCTTATTTTAGGCATCGGGCAAATATTTATTATGTTGAATTAAATAGATCTCAATCAGATTTAATAATTATAAAAAGCAAATCAAAAAAAAATAATCTTAGAGTTTGGTTATAACTTGGAAAACTTTTCATTTATTTTATTACAAATGTTAGATTAAATTATAAATAAAGAGAATATCTAATGGTTGACCTTCTTTTAAAACTTATAGGTTTTTTTTTGTATAAACTTTATGGTTACGAATCGCTAAATTTATTTTTAAAAATTCTTCCATCAAAAAAAATAAATCTTATCTTAATTCAATTTGGTGCGAAGATAGGGAATAATGTTAGAATAAAGCCGCCTGTAATTTTTCACAATGCAGATAAGAGAAAAAATATATATTCAAATTTAATAATTGGTGATGGAGTTTATCTTGGAAGAGATTGTATAATTGACTTAATGGGGAAAATTACAATAGAAAATAATGTAACAATTTCCCACAGAGTAGTTCTTAATACCCATACCGATTTGGGAGAGAGCCATATTTTAAAGAAGAAATATTATCCATCAACCGTCGGGCAGATTACGATTAAGCAAGGGACTTATATTGGAAGTAATGTAACGATACTTCAAAATGTAATTATTGGATCTAATTCATTTATTGGTGCATTTAGCTTGGTAAATAATGACATAAAAAGTGGATATAGAGCATTTGGCGTTCCATGCCGAGAAAATAAAAGGTTGATTTAATTAAATTTAAATTAATAATAATTTAAATATCTAAAGTATGCACGTAGACATAGCTATAATAATATTTGTTTTACTAGGCTCGCGTGATATCCTCTATTCTTTCAATGGAATAGAAAAATCATTTATCTGGATAATATGGTCTTTCTGTCTGGGTTATCGCACTTTAGGAATAACATCTTGGTTTTTTTTACATCCAATTGAAATATTTAGCCTCATAGCAATTTTAAGAGTTGTAACCACAAATTATGATAAAAAAAATAAAATACCAACAATTCACAAGGCTACCTTTTTTATGTTTTTTTTGGTATTTCTATCCGGTTTTCAAAATTTTGGAATAAATAGTTTTAATGAGTTTAAATCTATTAGTATCTTTTTTCAGCTCTATTTTATTTCACAATATATAGAATTTAAAGCAGTTACCTTCTACAGGATGATGGAGAGCTATTTGATACCTGCCATTTATATTTCATTTTTTGGATTAGTTGAATTTATTTTTCCTGAAATCGCTTCCGCAATCTTTCAGTATGATGACGCTAATTTACAGAACTCAATAAATCCTGCTGTGAGTAATATATTATTTAATAGATTAGGATTTTTATTTTGGGGAACTCATCTTGCTGCTAACCTTTTATCTCCAGTTTTTCCAATTCTAATTTATTTAAAACTAAAAAATCATTGGCTAACCCAAAATTATTTCATTTTGACATCAGCTATTATTCTATTTTTGATTACAATATATTTATCAGGTAATCGTATATCCTGGCTAATATTAACCGCTATGTTATTAATCTTGTTAACCTTTTTTAATAATGCTCGAATGAGCAGGCTTAAATCATACTCTATCTATATAGTTGGGTTTTTTGTGGTCATGGTCTACTCACTGCCTGCAACACGTAGATACATTTCTATTTTTGAATCTTTAACACTTAATATTGATTCCTCATATGATGCTAGTAGTTCTAAAAGATTAGAGTTTATTGAATACGGATTAGATATAATTCAAGATAACTTTTTTGGAGTGGGCTGGGGTAAATCAATGTGGTTTCATAGTGATTTTATACAAATTATGGCGGCGGCTGGTGTAATCCCAGGACTCTTTTTTGTTGGATCCATTTTATTTTTTATGGTAAAAGTATTTCGTTACTTTAAGCATACTCGAAGGTATACAAAACTTCTTGAAACAAATATAGAGATTTTTTTAGCGTTAAACTTGGTTATTTTCATAGCTATCTCCCTTGCAATGAATGGAAATTTTGCACTAGTTCAGACTGGTACTCCAATTTTTATTCTTTGGGTTATCTCTGAAAATTATATTAACTATTGCATTAAAAATCAAAATAAAAATAAAAAAGAGAGTATTTGAGTGAGTATCACAGTTTTAATTCCAACCTTTAATTGTGAGCAAACTATTCTTAAAACATTAAATTCTGTAAAGTGGGCAGATCAAATAGTTGTTGTTGATTCATTTAGTACAGATAATACACTAAAATTGATAAAACCCTACAAAGTCAATCTCTATCAAAAAGAGTATATTAACTCAGCAGATCAAAAAAATTGGGCTCTGAAATATTGTCATAGTGATTGGATCTTTCAAATTGACTCAGATGAAGAAGTTGATTCTAATTCAAGAAAAATTATTTTAGAGGCAATAAGAAATGCAAATGACGAATTACATTGTTATATGTTGCCTCGGAAAAACCATATTCTGGGAAGGTGGGTAAAAAATGGAGGCTTGTATCCAGACTGGCAATATAGACTTTTTAAACGTAAATATGGTCGATGGGAGTCAAAGGATGTTCATGCACATGTTATTGTGAGCGGGAGAATTGAAAAGCTCGATTTGAATATTATCCATAATGGTATGCCAAATATTTCTAAACAGCTTTCGAATATAAATAGGTATACAAGGTATGAAACAGATATTTTAATTCGAAATAATATTAAATTTTCATATTTAAAAATGATTTTAGGACCAATATATATATTTATAAAAAGATACATTTTTTTATATGGATTTTTGGATGGTTGGAGAGGTTTTTTTCTGGCTACTTACACAGCTATTTATTATTTTTTTATTCATGCTAAATTTCTTGAGGCTAAGGTATTAGGTCTCAAAACTAGTCCAAAATGAAAATTACTTTCATTGAAGAATCTTCGAATATTAGCGGAGTACAGTCGAGTACAATTGGTTTAGCTAATTGGTTATCACAAAAGAAAGGTATAGATGTAGAAATATTATTGCCAGGCGAAGGTTTGCTTAAGGAAAAGTGTCTTCAGTTTAATTTAAAGTTTAAAAACTACAATGCAGCATTCCCTTTATCATCAGCTAGATCGTTCCTCAATGATAAATATAGAATTCCAAATATTTTCTCATGGATTTTTAATATCTCAGTTATCATGTTAAATTTAATTAAAGTTAAAAACTTATTAGCTAGAACAAAACCTGATCTTGTAATAACTAAAGGATTATATAGTCATATATTTTCTGGATTAGCATCTAGAATTTTAGGAATCAAGTGTATCTGCCATTTACAAGATTTGATCACTTCTAGGCATAATGGGATCTTAATCTCAATATTTAACAAGATTCTTAATATAAATTCAGCCTTTATCATTTGTGATGGGGAAACAATTTTTGATAACTTAACAAAAAGTTTAAAGCTACGCTCAAGCATAATTTTAAATGGGTTAAACTTTTATGATTATAGAAGATCCGATAAATTAGGTCTAAAGTATAGAGAAAAATTAAAAATACCTAAAGATGCATATGTAATTGGAAATTTATCAAGGATTACACCTTGGAAAGGTCAGCTAGAAATTCTCTTACCATTTATTCAATATTCAAAACAAAATCCAAATGCATACCTTTTAATTGCCGGCTCCCCACTCTTTGATAGAAACGATTATCTTAATAGTATTAAGAATATGGTGGTTAAAAATAATATTTCAAAAAAAGTAATTATGCCTGGATATGAAGATGATGTTAAATCTTTTTTTTCCTGCATAGATGTATATATTCAACCAAGTATTTCAAAAGATACATCACCAATATCGTTAATTCATTCATTTGCTGCAGGTATTCCCTCTATTGTTTCAAAAATTAATTCCCTTAGTGAAATGAAGCAAAAGGTACCCCAAATTGAACAATTTGAAATTGGAATGGATCATATGCTCATAACATTATTTAAGAAATTTGAAGATGTAAACCTTAGAAAGCAGGTTGGTGAATTAAATAGATTAAATGGTTATAAATGTTTTGATATATCAATTCATGGGGAAAGTTTTTTAAAAAAGATTCAAGAGATAACACAAAACTAAATAAATATATATGAAAAAAGTCTTGTATATAATAGAGGGATACACTGGTTATAAGCGGATAGATGAAAATATTATAAAATCTTTTGCTCAGATCAGAACATTTAATTATGTATCAAAAAAAGATTACTTTGACATTAATCTGTTATTGGATATTATATGGTCAGACGTTATAATAATATGGTTTGCTTCAAAACATTCTCTACCAACACTTATTATAAATAAGCTGTTTAT
>CACLYL010000029.1 GCA_902611135.1 uncultured Fidelibacterota bacterium
CCAAAAGAAATGCATCATCCGAATTAATTGGAAAATTAAAAAAGGAAAAGAGAGATGCAAAAAAAATTATTATTGAAACTAGAGAGCTTGGTGACAGACTAAAGGAAGTTGAAAATAAATTGAATTCCTCAGTAACCGATCTAAATGAATTATTGCTTCAAATTCCAAATCTACCTGATTCCAGTGTACCTTATGGAAAAAATGAAAACAATAATGTCCAAATTCGTGAGTGGGGTAAAAAACCAAAATTTAATTTTATTCCAAAAACCCATTTAGAAATTAACAAAAAGGTACAATTTGTTGACTTTATACGTGGAAGTAAAATTTCAGGTAGTGGATTTCCATATTATGTAGGCAAAGGTGCTCTTCTCGAACGAAATTTAATAAATGCTATGATTAATCATCATGTTTCTAAATATACTTTTAAAGAAATTTTACCCTCGGTACTAATGAATCGTCAAGCGATGATTACAACAGGTCAGCTTCCAAAATTTCAAAATGACATGTATCATACAGAGTTAGATAATTTATATTTAGCTCCTACTGCAGAGGTTCCTATTACTAATTTACATGCAAACGAGATTTTAAACGAGTCTACAATGCCTCTAAATTATGTTGCCTATTCTCCTTGCTTTAGGAGAGAATCGGGTTCTTATGGAAAAGAAACCAGAGGATTACTTCGTGTACACCAGTTTAATAAAGTTGAACTTGTAAAATTTACAACACCTGAGACCTCTTTTGATGAGTTAGAAAATATTACCCAGCAAGCTGAGTCTATTTTAAAAATTCTTGGGTTGCATTACAGAGTGGTCGAACTATGTTCTGGAGATTTAAGTTTTAGCGCTGCAAAGTGCTATGATATTGAGATATGGGCACCGGGTGAGAGAGTATGGTTAGAAGTTTCTTCTTGTAGTAATTTTAGATCATTCCAAGCTCGAAGAGGTAAAATAAGATATAGAAAGATTCTAGATGGTAAAGTTGATTACGTTCACACTTTAAATGGCTCTGGCTTGGCAACACCACGCTTAGTAGTTGCCTTACTGGAGACATATCAAAAAGAGGATGGTTCAGTATATTTTCCTGAAAACGTTTCAAACTTTTTAGGTATCAAAGAAATTTAATAATTGAGATATTTTTGGGTAATAATTAATACTATTTTCTGGACAACTACTCTTGGTGCAATTGGAATTTTATTTTCCATCTTTGAATCTAAAAAAGGAGAAACGTTGGGAACTTGTGCTCAAATTTGGGCCAAATTAATCCTGACGGTTGGGGGGTTTCCCTACTCTGTAGAAGGATTAGAAAATTTAGATAAAAATAAATCTTATGTTTTCGCTGGGAACCATGCTTCAGTTTTTGATATTTTGCTTGCCTATGCAACTCTTCCTTTCTGGATTGTTTCCATAGCTAAAATTGAATTAAGGTCAATATTCTTTCTTGGTTTTGTAATGAAATCTGCAGGACATATCTTTGTTGATAGGAATAATCACGAGAAAGCAATTAAATCTTTAAATGAAGCAAAAAAATCTCTTCTTAAAAATCCAAGATCTATATTACTTTACCCTGAGGGCACAAGGTCTCTTAATGGTTCTATGAGAAAATTTAAGCCAGGTGGACTAATCCTTGGTGCACAGTTAGGTCTTCCAATTGTTCCGATCTATTATTCTGGCACTCTTGATCTTTTAAAAAAAGGGTCCTTTAAAATTAAGGGAAATCAAAAAATTAAATTGAAAATTGGACACCCAGTCAAAGTGAAAGATTATGACTATTCAAAAAGGAGAGAACTGGCTAAATTGATTCAAAATAAAGTTGTAGAGTTATCTAAAGAAAACGAATGAACATTAAGCAAAATATGAAAACGATTGACTCTAAACTTCACTTTTGGAGGCAAAATTCAAAAAAAATCATTTTTTCAAATGGATGCTTTGACCTTCTTCACAAAGGCCATATTGATTTGTTAGCAAAGGCTAGGTCATTAGGTGATGTGTTAGTTGTAGGATTAAACTCTGATTTATCTGTAAAAGCTTTAAAAGGAGATAAACGTCCAATTCAAAACCAAAAAGTTCGATTTAACAATTTATTGAAATTGAATAGCGTTGACCTTGTCATTATATTTGAAGAAGAAACTCCAATTGGGTTAATCAAAAAGATACAACCAAATATAGTCGTGAAGGGCCAGGATTATAAAATAAAACATGTAGTTGGATATAATACCATCAAGAGTTGGGGAGGGGAAGTTGTTTTGGTGCCTCTAACAAAAGGTTACAGCACCACAAAAGTCATAAAAAAAAATAAATTATAAGATCTTGTCAAGTTAATAAAATAATTTTTATATTGTATTGCGGAGTTTCTTCTAAATCCTATTGAATAGTATACTTAGAGTCATAATCATATCTAATTTAATTGCACTTCCTGGGCAGTTGATGGGATCTTTGTCTAAAGAGGTTTTTCCCAAATCCCTAGCATCCACTACCGAGGTTGATACTACACTAAACCTTGACGAATCTAGAAACCGTTTTCCCGAAATATTAAGAGATGCTAAGCTATTAATGTCAGAGGTAGTAATTTCTGATTACAACAAAGATACTTTAGAAGTTGCTTATTTGTTGAGTAAAATCTTTGAATTGTTAATTGAAGCTGATCAAATTGGTGAGATGAATCTTGAAGACAAGGAGGAATTTGATCGATTTAATAGGACCTTTACAAATTTATATACCCATAACCTTATAACAGTGCAAAATATTAATGCTCCTGTAATGGCTGAAAAATTATGGTCAGAGATTTCTGAGGCAATTGAAATTGAAATGGGGGAAACCAAATTTACAGTTATCGAAGATCGGGATGGTCACATGCCTCTTGTCAGAAATAAGCAAGTTGATCAGTTTATTAATTATTTTCAAACAAAAGGAAAAAAACAATTTCAGATTTGGTTAAAGCGATACGAGAAGTATAAAGGTTTAATCCTGCCAATACTAGCAGAGCACGAAATGCCTGAGGAGCTAATATATCTTGCTATGATTGAATCTGGTTTAAATCCAAAAGCATACAGTAAGGCAAAGGCATCAGGGATGTGGCAATTTATATATTCTACTGGTAAACAATATGGCTTGAATCGAGACTGGTATATGGATGAAAGACGAGACCCAGTAAAAGCAACTCATGCAGCCTGCAAATATTTAAAAGATCTCTATAAACGGTTTGATAATTGGAATTTAGCAATTGCTGCGTATAATTGCGGCGAGGGTAGAGTACTTAGAGCATCAAAACTTCATCAAACTTACGATTTTTGGCAGTTGCATTCGCTGCCAAGAGAAACAAGGAATTATATCCCATATTTTCTTTCTGCTGCAATTATAGCAAAATATCCAGAGAAATATGGTTTTAAAGCAGAAACGTCTGATCCCTTTCAATACGAAATAGTTGAGTTAGAAAAAAGCGCAGATATCGCAGTTCTAGCAAGAGTTGCAGGACTTAAACCTAGCGTTCTTAGAGATTACAACCCTGAACTTAGGCAATCAGCTACTCCAACAATAAAAAATTATCCTTTAAAACTTCCAGTTGGGACAAGAGAAAACTTTCTCTCTGCATGGAATGCCATACCTTCTGATGAAAGATTTGCTCCCCAATTTATTGTTCATAGAGTGAGATATGGTGAAAGTTTATGGACGATATCTAAAAAATATAATATCTCTATACATGATTTGGCAGGTGTAAATAAAATTAGAAATAAAAATAGGGTTAAAGTAGGGCAGAAATTAAACGTTCCTCTGAAAGGAGGCCAAATCTGGGGTAATAATGACAATGGTGGTCCTCCGGGCCATACAAAAAGAATTTACAAAGTAAAAAAAGGCGACACATTGGGTCAAATTGCTGAAAACTTTAATACTAGAGCGAGTAAAATACGTAGATGGAACAATATGAAATATGGCTCTCATATAATTCATCCTGGCAAAAAACTCGTAATATGGGTAAAGTAATTAAAAATTTTATCAAATATTGATTGTAAACTTACTAGGAGAAAATAATGACTAAACAAGATATAATTAATGATGTTTCCAGTTCAACTGGTTTAACTAAGCTAGAAACAGAGATAATTATGAACGGAGTAATGAGTACAATCATAAATTCCCTCGCGAATAATGAAAGGGTAGAGTTGAGAGGTTTTGGTACTTTCGGAATTAAACATCGTATGCCAAAAAAAGCTAGAAATCCCGGGACAGGAGAACCTGTATACTTGCCAGAACGTTATGTACCAACCTTCAAGCCGAGTAAATTAATGAGAAGTAAAGTTAACAATCTATCAAATAAATAAACGGATTCAATATGCCAAGCGGTAAGAAAAGAAAGAAAAAGAAAATGAACACGCACAAAAGAAAAAAGAGACTTCGTGCAAATCGACATAAGAAAAAAGATAAATAATTATCCTAAAAATAGGTTGATACCTAAATAAAGATCACTTTGCAGCCATGACTGGTATTCAGTATACTGTTTCTGAACTGAATAAAAAGATAAAAGATACTTTAGAAGTACCTTTTTATAATATAAACATCATTGGTGAGATTTCTAACCTACATCACCACTCCTATTCTGGGCACACTTATTTCACTATAAAAGATTATAACAGTGAATTAAAAGCTGTAATGTTTAGAAGTCGAAATAAATTACTCGACTTTAATTTGAAGAATGGGATTCAGGTTTCAGTGAAAGCGGATCTAACTTTTTTTGAAAAAAGGGGACAGGCTCAGTTAATAGTTTCTAAGATTGAACCAATAGGAGAAGGTGATCTACATAGGGCCTTTAATGATTTAAAAAAATTCTTCTCTGATAATGGGATGTTTGATTCAGTTCATAAAAATCTAATTCCGAAATATCCTAAATCAGTAGGAGTAATTACTTCTTTAACGGGAGCTGCTCTGAGAGATTTTTTAGATGTTATGAACAGAAGGGCACCTCATATTGAAATTATAATTTACCCTACTTTAGTTCAAGGAAAGGGAGCTGCTAAAGGTATTTCAGATGCAATTAATGAAATTAATAGGTTAGATTTAGTGGATTTAATTGTAATTACTAGAGGCGGGGGCTCAATCGAGGACCTCTGGGCTTTTAATGAAAAAATTGTTGCTGAAATGATATTTAAATCATCAATTCCAATTGTATCAGCTATAGGTCATGAAACCGATTTTACAATATCAGATTTTATATCTGATCTTAGAGCAGCTACACCTTCAGTTGCTGCTGAATTAATTAGCGTTTCCAAAGAGAGGATTATAGAAAATTTAAGTGTTTTGAAATCAAGGTTAAATAAAAAGATAGAGAATATCCTAAATACTCTTTCATTAGATTTTGATTACTTTGAAAAGATACTAATTTCTAATAAGCCGGAGACAAGAATAAAATTGCAATTAGAAAAAGTGCATAATGTAAAAAGTTTAATAATAAATCTTATGAAGCAAAAGATTGATGAAGTAAAAATTGAATTGAAAATAGCTGAAAACCAGCTTCAATCATACAATCCAGAAAATATACTAAAAAGAGGTTATTCGATTGCCCTAGATGATAAGGGATCACCTTTAAAGGATTCAAAAAAAATTAACACTGATGATATATTTTCATTAATATTAAACAAAGGTAAGATTAGAGCAAAAAAAATCTCTAATTAGGGAAAATATGGCAAAAAAACAAAAATTTAACATTGAAAAATCACTTGAAGATCTAAATCAAATAGTGAAGAAAATGGAGCATGAAAACGGAACGTTAGAGAACAATCTAAAATATTATGAGCAAGGAATAAATTTAATAAAAAAATGCCAAAAAGAGCTTGAAATTGCAAAACAAAAAGTGTCTATTTTAAATCAACAATCTGATGATGAAGTGGAATTAAAGGATTTTGAATGAAAATTTCCAGAAAATTTGGAATTTGGGGTAATACAGATAAGAAATCTTTTTGGACTCTTTTGCCAGATTTGTTCTTGTGGGCAAAAAAAAATAATCTTGAAGCTCATATAACGACCAGAATAAAATCTCATCCAAATGCAGCTAATTTGAATAACAATGTTATAGAATCGCCTCAGCAGTTTAGAAGTTTAGATTTCATTTTAAGTTTAGGAGGAGACGGAACATTTTTATCTCTGGTACGGTCATTAGGAAAACTTTCAACTCCTATTCTTGGTGTCCATTTGGGTGATTTAGGTTTTTTAGCAAAAGTTGTATTAGGTGATATATTCAATAGACTAAATCAAATTATCAAGGGCGATTTTGTTATTGAAAAAAGGATGCTCGCAAAGGCTTCAATTTTTTATGAAGGAGAGACTAAATCATTTGTCGCCCT
The DNA here is from genome assembly GCA_902611135.1 of uncultured Fidelibacterota bacterium. Lineage (GTDB taxonomy): Bacteria > Fidelibacterota > Marinisomatia > Marinisomatales > UBA1611. The sequence goes on from CACLYL010000029.1 coordinate 6,329, forward strand.
AAATGACTTTGTCTTTTCTAATGGAGAGGCTCATAGGATGCTTACTATAAATGTTAAGGTTGATGGTAGTTTCGTAGGTTCATATAAATCAGATGGATTGATAATTGCTACACCTACTGGTTCAACCGCATATTCTTTGTCAGCCGGAGGGCCAATTATTACACCCAGTGTCGATTCTCTTATTATTACACCCACCTCAGCTCATACATTAACATCAAGACCTCTAGTAGTACCTGGAAATTCAGTAATTAGTGTTGAGTTTTCTAAAGCTGACAAATCGGTATTATTTGTTGCTGATGGCCAACTAGTTGACCCATTATCGATTCAATGCAAAATTCAAGTTTTTCGAAATAACTTTTCTGTTAATTTAATTGATTTCAAAGACAGCGATTATTTTGACACTCTAAGAACAAAAATGGGATGGGGTAAAAGGGGTTAATTGCTCTTTAAGAAATTCTTTAGGACATATTTTATTATATTTGGATTTTCTTTTAATCTTCGAACTGAATAGTCAAACCAATCTTTGCCATAAGGTACATAAATTCTCACTTTATAACCTTGGTTTATAAGTTGTTCTAATCTACCCTGCATTGGAACTCCATATAGAACTTGAAATTCGAATGAACTCTTTGAAATTTTATTAGCTTTTATCCATGCTATTAATTGATCAATTAGATCTTGATCATGAGTTGCGTAAGCAGCATAAGAGCTAGATTGATGCATTAATTTTGCCATTTTGATATAGTTTTCATTTATATTGACTCTACTATTAAATGATATTTGGCTCGATTCATTGTAGATACCCTTGCAAATTCTCGAATTAAAGCTCTGCTTGGACAGTAATTTCAAATCATCAACACTTCTTTTTAAGTATGCTTGAAGTACTAAACCAACATTATCATATACTAATTTACATTCTTTATAAACTTTAATAGTATGATTTGTTCCTTTTGAACTTTCCATATCTATCCTTAAAAAATTAGAAAACCTCTTAGCTGTACTTGTAAGTTTCAAAAAATTATCCCGTGCTAACTCATAAGAAATGTCTAACCCAACATGGGTAGGTTTGACTGATATGTTACAATCTAAGTTGAGACCACTTATTTTTTGAAATATTTCACAATACTGATTTGTTACACTTTTTGCTTCATCTTGATCCTTTGTGTGTTCCCCAAGCATATCAACTGTAGCACACATGCCGGACTCATTTAAAACTTTTACCTTCTTTAGTACATCCTCTTGATTTTCACCTGCTACATATGGATTAGCGAAAGGTTTCGCTAACCATTTGGGAAGGTAACCAACGGCTGAAGTAATTATGTTGTTTATCGATAACATATTATAATTTAATAAGATCACTCTTGAAAAAAGAAAAAACATAATAATTAAATTAGGAATCAAGGAAATTTTAAAAAACTTTACTAAGTTTAGTTTGACTCTACAAAATGTTGAGGAGTAAATTCCAATTCTTATTACCCTAACAAATAAAGTAAATGTATAGAGATTTTGGAACAATTCTTCTTGCTATGGCCGTTGGTGTTGTGTTTTTGTGTCTACCGTTATTCCTTCAGTGGCTCCTAGCTCCATCCAATAAAACTAAAGATAAGCTTGAAGTATTTGAATGTGGCGAAGATCCCGAAGGTTCAGCTTGGTTAAAATTCAACATGAGGTTTTATATTATTGCTCTTATTTTTCTAATTTTTGACGTAGAAGTTGTATTTCTATTTCCATGGGCGGTTGTCTTTAAAGATCTAGGTATGCTTGCTATGGTCGAGATGGGAATATTTTTAATAATATTAAGCGTTGGCTTGGCCTATGTTTGGGTCAAAACTGATCTTGAATGGGTAAAGCGTAAAGTTAAATATGCGTCTGGGCGCTATGAAAACCTCAAGCAATAGGATTAAAAATGGGACTTTTAGAAAACAAATTTAAAGATAATGTGTTGGTTGCAAAGCTAGATCAGATACTGAGTTGGAGTAGAGCTACATCACCTTGGATGTTTCAATTTGGTTTAGCTTGTTGCGCAATTGAAATGATTGCAACCGGTGCTAGCAGGCATGATATGGGCCGTTTAGGAATGATTCCAAGAGCTTCCCCGAGGCAAGCTGATGTTATGATAGTAGCTGGAACAGTAACTTTAAAAATGTCACTTCGAGTAAAAAGATTGTACGAACAGATGGCTGATCCTAAATATGTAATAGCAATGGGGTCTTGTGCTACTAGTGGTGGTCCTTATTGGCAGCATGGATACCATGTGCTCAAAGGGGTTGATCTAGTTATCCCCGTTGATGTTTATGTACCAGGCTGTCCGCCAAGACCAGAGGCATTATTGGAAGGTATTCTTAAATTACAAGAGCAAATATTAGAAGAGCGTCCATTAACTAGAAAGATGGTATGACAGACCAAGAGAAACAAATTCAAGAGTATGTTGAAAAGGGACTATCTGGTGATATGGCGTCAGTTAATTCAATTGAGGATAGAATTTTAAGAGGTAAAGTAAAAGCAGCTATAGTAAAAGCTAAACGCTTAGGTGGAAAAAAAGAATCCTCTCAGCTTAAGAAGACAGATGCAAGATCATCAACTGATGATATAATCACCAAGCTTGTTGATGAGGGCTTAACTGGGAATATGGAGAATATTAATGCTCTTGATGATAGAGTGCTTCGAGCGAAGGTAAAATCTGCACTCATTAAGGCAAAAAAACAAACGGTTAAAAAATCTGATAAAACTAATTTAAATTCTCCAAACCTAGATCTCAATAAAGATAATCCAAATGTAAAGTTTGCTGAATTAATTCAACAGAAATTTCCAGATGCTATCCAATGTGAAATAAATGAGGAATATATTGGTATCAAGCCTGATTATTGGCTTAATGTTGCTCGATGGTTAAAATCTGATCCTGCAGCCTCTTTCGACTCTCTTCAATGCGTTACCGGAACTGACATTGGAGAGAGCAAACTTGATTCAAGATACAATTTACATTCCATGAAGTTGGGACATTTAATAGAAATAAGAATTGAGGTACCAATAGAAAATCCTAAAATTCCATCAATTGAGCAGATATGGAGATCAGGTGACTGGTTTGAAAGAGAAACATATGATATGTACGGAATAAAATATGAGGGTCATCGTGATCTTCGAAGGATGCTTCTTCCTGAGGATTGGGAAGGTTATCCATTAAGAAAGGATTACCAAGAGCAAGAAACTTATCACGGTATCATCGTAAAAAAGATTAAAGAGGAGGTTTGGGATTAATGGATGGCGATTTAATGACAATAAACATGGGACCAAATCACCCCGCCACTCATGGCGTGTTAAGACTCAAATGTCAAACTGACGGAGAAATTATATCAGGAATTACGCCAGTTATAGGGTATTTGCACCGATGTTTTGAAAAGCATTCTGAGAATGTTACATACGAGCAAGTCATACCATACGTTGACAGATGCGATTACCTTTCCTCAATGACTATGGATTTTGGGTACGTAGTCGCCGTTGAAAAACTAATGAATATTGAGGTGCCTGAAAAGGTTGAGTACATAAGAGTGGTTATGGCAGAATTACAGAGAATTGCTAGTCATCTTCTAGCGCTTGGAGTATATGGTATGGATATGGGGGCCTTTACTCCAATGCTATATATGCTAAAAGAAAGAGAACGAATACTTGATTTATTTGAGCTCACCTGTGGAGCGAGACTGTTATATAATTACATGTGGGTTGGAGGTCTAAGTCATGATCTTCCAAGAGGATTCGTTGAAATGACATATCAATTTCTTGATCAATTTGAGCCAAAAATTGATGAATATGATAATGTTTTAAGCAACAACAAGATATTTGTTGAGAGAACTGCTGACATAGGTGTCTTACCTCCTGACGTAGCAGTGAATTACGGAGTTACTGGTCCAAACCTTAGAGCCTCTGGTGTTAAGTGGGATCTGAGGAAAAATGAAGCATATTCTATCTATGATAGGTTTGACTTTGAGGTTCCTATTGGAGAAGGGATCAAGGGTACAGTTGGTGACTGTTGGGATCGCTATTATGTCCGAATGATTGAAATAAGAGAGTCGGTAAAAATTGTCAGGCAGGCATTAGCAAAGATGCCAAAAGACGGTGATGTCCACAAAGCAGTTCCCAAAAAAATCAGACCCCCGAAAGGTAGTATTTACAGTAGAACGGAAAGTTCTCGTGGTGATTTAGGCTATTATATAATTAGTGACGGTACTCCAACCCCATCGAGAGTAAAGATGAGGTCTCCTTCTTTTGCTTCCTTGTCTGCTATCAGCGAAATATCTGAGGGTTGGATGATGTCTGATATGATCTCCGTTCTTGGTAGTCTTGATATTGTTCTTGGAGAAATTGATCGATGACGGTAGATTGGCTTTATACCACATTTAGTCAACTATTTTCCTTCATTGAAAATACCGACCTGTTATTTTTGATGAGCGCAATTTTACCCATTGGGATAATTGTAAGTTTGATGGCGGCTAATGCCATTGTTATGGTATATGCCGAAATGAAAATATCTGCGTTTATGCAAGACAGAGTCGGTCCAATGGGGCAAGGACCAGGATTACATGCAGGAAAATTTGGAATTTTACAGCCTATAGCTGACCCAATCAAATTGCTTCTAAAGGAAGATACCATTCCAGAAGTAGCTGATAAACCTTTATTCATTCTTGCACCTTTTATAATTTTTCTTGGTGCAATTATAGGTTTTCTAGCAGTTCCCTTCAATGAGAATGTAATTGTTGTTGATCTAAATATTGGTATATTCTACATAATGGCTGTAGGCTCTCTTGCCGTTATTGGTCTTATTTTAGCCGGTTGGTCCTCAAACAATAAATGGTCCTTATATGGCGGAATGCGTTCTGCTGCTCAAATAATTAGTTACGAAATTCCCGCTGGTTTGTGTGTAATAGTCATAATAATGTTGGCAGGATCATTGAATATGCAGGATATTATACACTATCAAAGTGGTGGAATGTTGAATTGGATAATCTTCTCTAATCCATTCTCTTTTGTGGCTTTTTTCGTATTTTTCATTTGTATAGTTGCTGAAACTAACAGAGGTCCTTTCGATATCTCTGAAGCAGAATCAGAGCTTGTAGGTGGGTTCCATACAGAGTATTCTGGATTTAGGTGGTCAATCTTCTTCCTCAGTGAATATGCAAATATGTTGATAGTTGCATTTGTTGCAGCTACTGGATTTCTTGGCGGGTGGCAGAGTCCGTTTCAAGATTTTATGACAGGTCCTCTCTGGGGCACCTTTTGGATGCTTGGGAAAGTGTTTTCACTACTTTTCGTAATGATTTGGTTTAGGTGGACTTTTCCTCGTCTTCGAGTAGATCAGTTAATGTATATTTGTTGGAAAGTATTCATACCGATCAGTTTGATTAATATTTTTGGCGTAGGTATATGGACAATTTTAATAGGATAAAAAAATGAGTAGATACTTTAGAAATATAGCAGAATCTTTATCATCATTATTGACAGGTATGGGTATTACATTTACTCACATGCTGAAAATAAAGAAGGGGAACGTTACCTTACAGTATCCTGAAGAAAAATGGCCGCGCCCCGAGCGGAATATAGGTTTTAATCATGAAGACTACAATGTAATTAGATCTCGCTTGACAGTAGATATTAACGATTGTATTGGTTGTCTAAAATGTGAAAGGATTTGTCCAGTCCAATGTATAAAAATAGAGACCGAAAAAGCTCCAGTGCGAGGAGAAGATATTAATGAAATAAATCATGTTGGCATTACCTCCAATGGTACAAATAAAGTGCAGGTTGTTACTAGGTTTGATATTGACATGACAGAATGTTGTTATTGCAATCTTTGTACATATCCATGTCCTGAAGAGTGTATCTATATGACAGGTGGACCGAATTCAAAGAAACACCCTATAGATTACGAATTTTCTGAGCACGATAGAAGCGACTTAATTTACCGATTTGCGAAGCCTGGTACTAAAGAAGGAATTCAAAAAGTTAAAAGTAAGCAAGGTGCACAATCTTAATGTCTGAATTTGTCTTTTTGGTGGTTACATCAGTTACCATTATCTCTGCTTTGGGTGTTGTGCTAAGCAATCAGCTGATATATTCAGCTATATCTCTTTTATTTACCTTATTTGGAATTGCAGGACTGTATGTTTTTCTTTGGGCAGATTTTATGACCGGTATTCAGCTTTTAGTTTATGTAGGAGGAATATTGACGCTAATAATTTTTGGTATAATGTTAACCAATAAAATTTCTTCTGCTAGATTATCTCAAACTAATATGCAACAGGGGATAGGTTCAGTTGTCTCTCTGTGGTTATTAATCGTTCTCTCTTTAGTAATTTCCAAAACTAATTGGTACTCTGTCTCTTCATCTGAACCAGTGAGTACGGTTGATAAAATTGGAACATTATTGATGACTAAACATTTGTTAGCTTTTGAAGGAATCTCATTGTTATTATTAGGTGCCTTAATAGGAGCAGCCATTCTTGCAAGGAAAGAAATTTAATGAACCAATTAAATACCTATTTATATATCGCTGCTATCCTTTTTTCAATCGGTATATTCGGTGTAATGACAAGAAGAAATGGTATCGCTGTCCTAATGGGTGTGGAATTAATCCTAAACGCCGCCAACATAAATTTTATTGCATTTTCTAAATATGGTGGTATGAATTTTGATGGTCATGTTTTTGCTTTATTTATCATAGTTTTAGCCGCTGCAGAAGCTGCAGTTGCGCTTGCAATTGTAATTAATATTTATAACAATCTAAATACGATTAATGTTGATGAAGCTTCAGCCATAAAACAATGATTGAAAATATCTATATCCAAAACTCTCTAATTATCCTTTTCCTACCTCTGGTAGCTTTTGTGATACAAATTTTCATTGGAAAGAGATTGCCAAGGCAAGGAGACTGGATTTCCATATCAGCAATTGTAACTACCCTTATCTTGTCATTATACATGTTTGTATCAATGCTTCAAGGTTATGATTCGAACTTCACTCAAGAATGGTCCTTCAAATGGATTAACATGGGTTCCTTTGTTGTTGAATTGGGTGTTTTGGTAGATAATGTAACAATTATTATGCTTACTGTTGTAACTCTTGTTTCAACCTGTACTCATATTTTCTCTACCAAATATCTTGAGGGAGATATTCGATACTCAAGGTATTTCGCATATCTTGGCTTGTTTACTTTTTCTATGAATGGAATAGTTTTATCAAATAATTTGATGTCAATGTATATGTTTTGGGAGTTAGTCGGAGTTAGCTCATATTTGTTGATTGGTCATTGGTTTGAAAAGGATTCAGCAGCAAATGCAAGTAAAAAGGCCTTTTTAACAAACCGAGTTGGAGATATTGGTTTCTTTATTGGAATAATGCTTATTTTTAATGCAATTGGATCTTTTGCTTTTACCGATATCTTTAATGGCGTTTCAGCTGGTAAAATTGCCGGAACTACTCTGACATTTGCGGGAGTAGGTCTGTTTTTAGGAGCGATGGGGAAATCCTCTCAATTTCCCCTTCATATTTGGCTTCCAGATGCAATGGAAGGACCAACACCTGTGTCAGCTTTAATGCATGCTGCAACTATGGTAGCTGCAGGGGTATATTTAACATTCAGAATTTTCCCTCTATTAACTCCTGATGCATTATTAGTTGTTGCCTACATTGGCGGAATTACCGCTATCTTTGCTGCATCAATAGCAATAACACAGAACGATATTAAAAAAGTATTGGCTTACTCTACAGTGAGTCAACTTGGATATATGATTTTAGCAGTGGGAACTGGTGTATATACCGCTGCTTTCTTTCATTTATTAACGCATGCAATGTTTAAAGCCAATTTATTTTATGGCTCTGGCTCAGTAATCCATGCAATGCATCATGCATTGCATGAAAAACATGATCATGAAACTGATCCTCAAGACATGCGAAATATGGGAGGATTCAGAAAAAGTATGCCCATCACTTATTGGTCAATGTTGCTAAGTACAATGGCCATTGCAGGAGTACCACTTTTCTCTGGTTTCCTTTCAAAAGATGCCGTGCTTGCTGGTACGCTCTCTTTTGCTCAGCAAAATCCAAACCACTTTCTACTTCCTGTATTTGGATTTGGCGCTGCCGCTATTACCGCATTTTATATGTTCCGAATGATGTTTATGACTTTTCACGGTAAGTCAAATATGCCTGATTTGATGCCTGACATACATGAGTCCCCCAAAGAAATGGTTGGTCCACTATTTTTACTTGGAACTCTAAGTCTGTATATATGGTATACTTTACCCTATTTGAATCCATTTTCAACTCATGGATGGTTTACTGATCTTGTTGTTCCGCTTGATTCTGCCGTGCCTGGCAATCCTACGGCCAAAGCAATCGATGATGGTGCGCACCATGCTCATCACCTAGCGATGTATTTATCAATTGGTGTTGCTTTTGCAGGAATAGGGTTATCAATTTTAATGTATTTAACAAATGTTTTATCAGCAAAAAATTGGAAAAGTAGATTTGGCGTATTATATGATTTAAGTTTGAATAAATATTATTTTGATGAAAACTATAATAAATACCTTTATCAGCCAACACTAAATTTAGCGAGAAAAATTGCTTGGATAGATTGGGAATTATATGATAAGTATTTCATAAATGGATTTGGTCGTGTTACCTCCTGGCTGAGCAAAATTTCTGGGAAGTTAGATTTTGATTTAATCGATCAGATTCTTGTTGATGGCAGTGCGAAAATAGCAAACTTAATGGGGCTTGCTCTAAAAAAAGTTCAATCTGGAAAGATTCAAAACTATTTGCTTTATGTGACAGCAAGCGTAATCATTTTAATGATCGTACAATCATTTTAATTTAAAATGTATAACGAGAGGAAAAGATGGAAAATATTTTAAGTTGGTTAATATGGATACCATTAATAGGTGTGGGGCTCATTGCCTTTATCCCTAGAGATAGAACGAATTTTATCAAAATTATTGCGGCATCAGCAACGGGCATCCAATTTATATTAACACTGGTATTATGGAAAAGCTTTGATTCTAGCTCATCTGTTATACAATTTGCAGAGCGATATGAATGGATACCATCCTATAACATTTGGTACTATTTAGGTGTTGATGGACTAAGCATACCGATGGTTATTTTAAATGGTCTCTTATGTTTCATTGGTGTTTTTGTAAGCTGGAATATCAGCAAAGCTGTCAAAGGATACTTTGCATTGTATTTGCTTCTTGACGTTGGAATAATGGGCGTATTTCTATCTTTAGATTTCTTTTTATTTTACATCTTTTGGGAAGTAATGTTACTTCCAATGTACTTTTTAATAGGCATGTGGGGAGGTCCTCAGAGAGAGTATGCCGCAATTAAATTTTTTCTTTATACACTCTTTGGGTCAGTTTTAATGCTTGTTGGTGTTCTAGGTCTCTATTTTTCATGTGGAAAAACCTTTGATATAATTGAGCTAACTCAGGTTGCTCCAGCAGCACTACAGGGACTTACCTGGTGGGGTATAAGTGCGCTCAAGGTGATTTGGATATTACTTTTTATTGGGTTTGCAATCAAAGTGCCTGTGTTTCCATTTCATACTTGGCTCCCCTTGGCACACGTTCAGGCTCCAACAGCAATTTCAGTTTTACTTGCAGGTATCCTTTTAAAACTAGGAGTCTATGGTATCCTAAGAGTTAATTATGGTTTAATGCCGGATGGGGTCTATTGGTTCTCTGGAGCACTTGCCCTTTTAGGTTTGATAAACGTGATTTGGGGAGGGTTGTGTGCATTAGCTCAAACAGATTTAAAAAAGCTTGTAGCCTACTCTAGTGTAAATCACATGGGTTATTCCTTGATTGGTATGGCAGCAGTAATTGCAGCTGGTGAATCACAAGGATTAAACCTGAAAGCTGCGCAGGCTGGGCTTGGAGGTGCTGTATTTCAGATGTTTAATCATGGTACAATATCTGCTATGTTATTTATTCTAGTTGGGGTAATCTATGATAGAGCTCATCACAGAGAGATTGAAGGATTCGGAGGATTAGCTAGTCAAATGCCAGTTTATACCGGCATCACCGCATTGGCTTTTTTTGCTGGACTGGGTCTACCAGGATTATCTGGTTTTATAAGCGAAGCTATGTGCTTCATTGGAGCATTTCCAGTTTATAAAGGTATTGTAATAGCCTCCACAATCGGCATCTTGTTAAATGCTGCATACTTCTTATGGGCTTTCCAAAGAATATTTTTTGGTAAATTAAATGAGAAGTACAAGGATTTGCCTGAAATTAACAGACTGGAAATGTTTACAGTTATACCACTTTTAATTATAACGCTATTTTTTGGAATTTACCCTTCTCCTTATTTGGATTTAATATCATCAACAATGGATTCAATAATCAACCATGTTGTATCTATGACAACATTGGCAGGTATGTAGGCAGGGCCAAAAATTGAATAATCTGCAAAGTCTATCCTTTTACCTTCCTGAGTTAACATTAACTATAGTCATTCTCGCCGCGATTATATATGATCTTTTTATTGATAAATCTAAATCCTATAGAGTTGGCTGGATTTTATGTTCTGGATTGATAAAATATTTCTTTTCCAATCTGAAGTATCTAGACCATAGGTAAGCGCTTCTTGATATCCGATATTCAAAGCTCCAAACACATAGCAGGGAATAAGTGAAATTACAACCAATATCATAACCCTCTTTATATCGACACTGTCCCTAATATGAGGTCCAGACTCCGTCCTTTCATCAGTGCTGAATAGTATTGTATCAGTAGCTTCAAAGAGAGGATAAAACCTTTCTAACTTACCGCCTTTCTCAAAGTTTGGAGCAAAATTATCTAAAATATTTCTTAGCCAAGACATTTTATGCATCTGCCTCGATTAGATTAAGCCCATGTCGAATAACCTCGCCTACGTCAATTTTGCTTGGACATGCAAAAGAACATAAGGCAAAATCTTCATCGTCACATTCCCAAATTCCTAATTGTTCCATTTCTTCAATATCTTCGGCTAATATAGCTCGATATAGATGATTTGGATATATATCCATAGGTAGCACTTTTTCCCAAGCGTTTAGAGGAACAATGGGCCTTAATTCACCTTTTTGCGCAGTATTAAAATCAAAAAGGTTTTTCCCAAAGCTTAAAAAGGTGTTTGTGAGGCTATATTTTGTTTTACTGTTACCCAAGGCAAGCATACCCATGAAAGGTCTCTTTACTTCATCAAGTAATATTGATATGGTAAAATCATAAAAGCCTAAGAAG
>CACLYL010000030.1 GCA_902611135.1 uncultured Fidelibacterota bacterium
ATCCTTGACAAAGATTTAAATATAAGATAACAGACATACAAAAAGTTGAATTACTCAAAATCACTTGGGTTTCTTATTTTGTGGCTCGGTAGCTCAGTTGGTAGAGCAGAGGACTGAAAATCCTTGTGTCGCTGGTTCGATTCCGGCCCGAGCCACACTCGTAAAATTAAAAGGCAAAATACAATCCCTTCAGAAAATAGTTGCTCTTTTTGCAATCTTATCAAAAGATAGATTCAACTACTTTAATAAAACAACTTTATTTTGTATGGATATTTGATTGCCAGAAACTTTCACAATGTAGAATCCACTTGAAGCCTTACTTCCAAGATTGTCATCTCCATTCCAAAACAAAGAATGATTCCCTGCTTTAAATTCTTTATTACTTAATTCATTTATTTCTTTTCCAGCAAGGTTCAATATTTGAACTTTATAATGATTTTTTTCGCCAATTGTGAAATCTATCGTAGTCCTTGGATTAAAAGGGTTTGGATAAATTTTATTTATCCTAAACTGATTAGATATAATTTTATCTGGATCATTACTAGCTAAAGATTCAAATGTAATTTTCTTAATATTAAAACCATTTTCAACAATTTGTAACTTTAAATATTTATCCCCCGGAGAAACATTAACATTTTCTAAAGTCACAGGTTGCCAATTAGACCAACCTCCAGTATTAGGAATATCTATTACTGCTAAATTTTGATAGTCAAGCTGAACTAAAAGAATTCCACCAAAACCGGCTACCCTAATATCAATATCATACGTTCCGGGTGATACGTCTTCAATAGTATACCCAAGCCACTCTCCTGCCTCTGTCCATCCAATATTATAAGATATTCCCTCATTTCCATTATACTCAATATCTACACCATCATTCCTGTACACCCATCCAATATTGAAATATCCATCAGCACCACCCTCGTTACTACCCACCGGGCCAGTATTCATGAATTCATTATCAGAATAAGCAACATAATTTGCTCCCACATCATAGTCCACAGCAGCAATGACTCCAGGGATTGAATGTTGTTTATATGGACGAGGTGTCTCACCAAATGCGGGATCAGTAAGTGAGGGGACGACCCCCTTTTGAACGATACAATTCTCTATTTTTAAGCTATTTACCATTTCCCATAAAGCGGCTTGAGCATATTCTGAACTTGGCTGGGAACCACTTCCATTAAAATAATTCAATAAAGTTTGATATGCTGGGCCTACAATTGCAGAGTATGGACTTGTAGTTTTTTCAATTTTTTTATGAGTCCACCAATTCCAACCAATATTATTATTTTCACATAACTTTACAATTTCATAATACCAATGATTAGAGTTCTCACCCGTTTCTCCAAGCCATAAGGGAATGTTATAATTATTACTCATGCTTAGATAAGACTGTATCGTATTAATAGTGACATCGCCCCAATATTTATGAAAAGCATAGGACATGTTTTCATCCCATGGCGGAGTTAAATTAGTAAAATCAGTTCCATACCAATTACCCTCAATGTAGATAATATGATTTTGGTCAACCTCTCGAATTGCATTGGTTATGTCAATATATAACTCTCTTAAGTCCATAGAACTTATTCCGTCAGGTAACACTGGTTCATTGATAAGATCATAACCACCAATCAAAAAATTATCTGCATAGTAAGTTGCTATATCCTTCCAAATCTCAACTGCATGTTCTTTATATCCATCTTCAAGCCAAAGCCTTGCAGTACCATCACTATCACTAATTGGCCCACTGTTTTGTGCACCTGGAGCACAATGCATATCAAGAATAATATACATATTGTATGGCTCACACCAGGAAATCAAAGAGTCTACTATTTCATAACCAAGTGGATTGATAGAGCCTGGCTCTTCAGAAAATTGTTTATAGTGAAAAGGAACTCTTACATGGTTCATTCCCCATTCAGCTAATTGATCAATATCAGCTTTGTTTACATAACTTGATCTATATAAGTCCCAAAATTCAGCTGCTAATTCAGCTCCTATCAAATCTTCAATATGGTTCTCAATTTCGGTAGGAGATTCAAAGCCTTCAATATAACCTAAGTTTTGCAACATATACCCCTCAGGAACTAACCATCCACCTAAACCAAAGCCTTTTAATAAAATAGGTTCTCCATTTCCCTCAACAATTTGCCCATCCTCCACATGAAGGAAACCTTGAGATAAAATTAAATTGATAAAAAATCCTATTTTTATAATTATTCGCATGTAACACATTCTCCAAAACATAAAGGAGCAAGCACCGTATCTTGCTCTCCAATATTTATATTTCTGTTATTATACTCACCAAAACTGCATTCATTTGACACTTGTTCCCACCCACTGGACCATGAATCAGGGAAATAACCGTTTCTAAACTTAAATGTAAAAGAGGAACTTTTAGGTAACATTAATTCGGTTTCCCAAATAGTCGTTTCTGGAATCAAAAACATCTGCATACCAGCTGGATTTGATGAACTTAAACTTCCTCCTGAAACCCAAAGACCTGTTCCACTTACCATCTCATTTTTCATATTTACTTGAAATTTGACTTTTATAGATTTTCCTGATTCAGTCTTTTCATAAACTCTGACATAATCTACTTCCATTTCCATTGGGAATTGAGTCTGATCTATACCTTGAGCTCCGCCCCAATCTCCTCCAATAGCAAGATTAAGTATAAGATAATGATTTAGATTAAATGGCCATTTATTCTGATCTCCGTTGGAATCATTATAAATAAAAAAATAAGGATTATTATCAACTAAAAACCTAAGATATGTGCTATCCCATTCTAATGTATAAATATGAAAGGAGTCTGTTACCGTTTGAATTTCAATACCTCCTGATTTTTGAGTACCTTTCATATGATTGTAATCAGCCGTATGTATAGAACCATGAATATTCCCTTCGTCATAACCAACATGCTCCATTATGTCTATTTCGCCACAATCAGGCCAACCGATAGTCCCAATATTAGATCCTAACATCCAAATAGCAGGCCAGGATCCTCTGCCTTTAGGTAATTTAGCTTTGATTTCAAATTTTCCATATTTCCATGAATGTTTACCAGCCGTATTTAATCGACCAGAAGTAAAATCTGTATTATATTCTGAACCCGTATAATCATTATCTACATATCCAGGTTCAATTAAAGCCCTAACTATTAGCTTACCATCTCTAATAAATATATTGGTATCCCTATCTGTGTAGGCCTGCTGCTCATTATTAACCCAGCCTGGTCTCCAACGTAATTTATTCCATTTTTGGCTGCCCACATCACCTTGTTCAAATTCATCAGCCCAAATAAGATTCCAATTTTCAGCAGTGTTCTGCTCAATTGTTTTATCCTCAGCTTCAATGTTTTCCTCACATCCAAAAATAAGGAAAATTAGGATACTAACATGAACTATATTCTTTAGAGCAACCACTTACTTTAAAAAAACAACTTTATTTTGATATTTTTTTTGATCAATAATCTTTTCAATAATATAAATTCCACTTGATTTATTGAAAGGCTTCCATGAAAAGTCGTAATGACCAGCATCAAAAGCTTGGGAAGTGACTTTTTCAATAAAGCGACCCTTTACATCGTAAATATTAATCGTAACATTTGATCTTTTTTCCAGATCCACAGGAATTGAAATAGAAGGGTTAAAAGGATTTGGGTAGGGTTGATTTAAACTATAGTCTTGAGGAGTAACATTTTTAGTTGATAGTGAAGCGGTTTTTATTAGTTTCGTACCATTTATAAATGGACCAGCCGCATTATAACCCGCTCCATAATTTTGTGCAGAAAAGTAAATATCCAAAATACCATCCTCAACCTTGATATTATTTAATGGCAAATCTATTGCATAGTATGATCCCACTGCTGCAAAAACATCCAGATCATTAATCCACAAACTATCTTCAATAACAATATCAAATGTTCGGGTATTAGGCTCAAAATAATGATTTTCTGAAAGCATAAGTGTTAAGTCATAAAACCCATTTTCAACCCTTATTTTATAACCTGCTAATCGATTTAAAGAAGATCTATAGAGATGATCTTGATCCGTGTTTGATATTTCATCACTTTCAGCAGCAAACATATAATTACCTCCAAGATGACCATATTCTTTATCTGCTCCCCAAACTTGATCCTCCAAAAAGTTCTCAAAACTTGTACCTGCATTATTGATATAAACGGAATCACCTAATGGTTCAGAAGTGTTTAATGATACAACTTGCCATGTTAATACATTTGGAGTTTCACTGTCATCTGCGATATTAAAAACACCCATCGATGCTGCATCAATGATTGCATTTGATTCTAATATCAACTTAACCGTGCGTTTATCTTCATTTAGTAATGCCTCCAAAATATTAATATTTGTAATACTATAATTACTAACCAGCTGAGAACTAATTGGATCAAGCTCCTCAGAGAAGCGAATATCTACTGTGTTCCCGTATTGCCTAGACCATAATGCATAGGGGATTGTTAGATCTTGGTAGCCTATCTCTGAAAGATTGGTGAGACAAAGTATTAAATATCCATCTTGAAACACTGCATTTTCCTTAACAAAAATAGCTTGATTTCCCCCCCAGGTGTGATTATGTTTTTTTTCCCACCTAGTACTATCGTAAGAATCAAAGTCATCACGCCATAGCAAAGTAAAGTTTGAATCAGTACCTGTATCTCCAGACCCAGGAGTGTATTCAGCGTAAGAAACGTAATCATAAAATGAAAACCTTGGTAAAATCCTATCATCCCATACCCCAACCCAATCATCATAAGTTGGATTCCAAATATTCATCATAATTTTTTGTGGATAGCTTAATTCTTCTACATGAGGTTCCACTTGCCTGTAAACTTCTTCTTCATCTATAAACCACGCTACATAATCTGGAGTCCATTCAAAACCGTAGATATGAAAATCAAGGTTAGGATTAAATGTGTTATAATGTTGTCTTAAATGAGAGGTTGTGGTTATCACATTCATATCAACAACTTTTTCATATCTTCCCAAAAGCTCGATATCAATTTCATTCCATGGTGTATTGCCATAGTCTGTATTATAGGTGAAAAAAGATGAAACCAACCCATCTCCCTGTGCTGGTTTATATCGAACTTCAAATTTCCCATAAAGATAATCTGCTCTGGTTCTAACCTCAGCTCCGCGATATAGATCTTGCCCAATTAAACAGCTATTACTCAAAGTTAAAATAAATGTAATTATTTTAATTTTCATTTGACAACTCCATTTTTTTACCATAGTCTAATTTATTATCATTTGTTAGTTTAGGAAATGATGGTACAACAATTGGATAAGGAACCCCTAATTGAGTAACCATCATATCTGTGGATGTTAATTCAATATTTTCGAAAGCATTTGTATTGATTTTAATTTGATCTGAAAAGACTAATTGTAAAGAATCTATAGTAGAATTAATCAATTGATCATTGTTTAATCGCTTTAGATTTTTTATTTCTTTGTATTTTTTTGCTAAATAAGCATCACTCCACATTGAAATATTAGATTGAACAATCCAATGATTATTTAATTTTTTTTCATAACATTTTTTATTTATTTCTAAATTTCTTATCAAATCAGCAATAGCTAAACGTAACTGATTTGGAAAATCACTGCGACCCATCTTTTTCTTTCTAAATACTAGTGGATGAGATAATAGTGCCTTATTAAAATCCCCAATAGACCAACTATTGCCATCATAGGTAAATAATTCTTCATTAAGACTTAACTGCTTTTCTTGTTTTGAGTTTGCTAGCGTAGGCAAATCAGAATTTTCTGCTTGAGCCCAAATAACATTATTGATGGCTGTCTCTTTGTCGCTTTCTTTCTTTAAATAATGATCGCCAGCAATCTTTGCATACTGTTTAAAAATCTCTTTATTAAATTCTATTTTTTTCTTACTCATTAAACTTTCAACCCATCTTGAATGTGATTTTTTTGCTTTTGTTTCCTTTAATTTTTCGACCGTATCATTATATCTTATTTTTCTTTGTTCCTCAGTAATTGCTGGCTGATCTACCCAGTTAATGATTTGCATAATTAAATAGCTATTTTCTTCATTTTTAAGCGGGCCAATTATTTTCCCAGTCTCTATACTCTCATTAAATATCGATTCGATGATTAAATCCGATTCTCTGTCCATCCATCGAATACTTTTTTCAGGAATTCTTTGACTCCAAATTGAATTGTATATTGAATCTAAACCTACACCATCTTCTAAAAGGTAATTTACTTTCTCTACAATTTCTAGACTGGGAAGATTAATATACTGGACATTCACCGTCCGCCCAGCATATTTGTAATGCTTTTTAACAACTTCATCATTGATAAGAGCTTGATCAAAAAAATCATTATTATATAGTAATTGGCGCATGGCTTGTTCTTTTCTTCCCTTGATAAAATAATCAAAGAAATTACTTTTATACGTATTTTCAAAACGATTCTCCATCTCTAGAGCTATCATTTTTTCTGCAATTAAAGAATTTAAAATTATTTTTTTATGTATGTAATTAGATTTTTTACAATAATCAGGTCTTATAGTGTATTCAGAACGTTGAATAAAATCCTGAACAGTAATGTGTTTATTAGCTACCTTAGCTAGAATAAGATTTTTGTCGAGCCCTATTTCTTCTACTTTTGAACAACTATAAATTAAAAGAATAAAGATGCATATTAGTAACCGCATCAAAGACTATATTAAAAAGATAATCCTATTGTGTATGCATGCATATTTCCCAATATCCCAATATCTTTAAAAGCATAATCAATTTGTATCGAACGGTTCCCTAAATAATTCATTTTCAATCCAAACCCACCCGTTGCGCCGTATTGCGGAGAATCCATAAAAAGGGCTTTTATTCCTCCTCTAAAACTAAATACTCCAAATCCAGGAATTTTGTTGTCTATTGATATCCCTGTATTAATTGATTCTGAATTATTATTTGGGTGAAGGGCATCAATTCCTATTTTTACATCCATAAAGTTATTTGCAATTGGCTTTAAAGCCACTCCTATTCTAAAAATAAGGGGTAACTCCCATTGTGAAGTTCTAAATTGTCCAGCAACATCCCCATAATTACCAGCTTCGTATTCAGAAATATCAATTGGCTGATATGAATCTATACCGTCAAATTGCATTCTTGTACCATAATTTGATATACTCATCCCAATATCTAGTCCATCATCATCCTTTCCTGTAAACGAAAAGAAATTGGTATTAACCAGCACACCTAAATCTAATGCAAATGCGCTGGCTGAACTATGCCATATGTTTGATCGAACATATTTAACAGAAGAGCCAAAGGAAAACCAGGATACTATTTTTCTTGAATAAGTAAAAGATGCAGCTAAGTCAGTAGCTTTGAACTTTTCTCCAGTACCTTCCTGATACTCCAGTGTGGTAACATCCATTTCACCATAGTCCATTTGAGTAATCCCAAAACCAATATTACCTACGCCAGGGATAACCACAGCTCCTCCAGTAAAAAGCATATTAATATCAACAAACCAAGGCTGTAGCATAAAAACAACAGATGGTTTTTTTAAACTCGCTAAACCAGCAGGATTCCAATAAATCGAGGAAACATCGTTCGCTAAAGCGACTTGCGCATCTCCCATCGCTGTAGGACCGCTTCCAACTCCTATTTCCAAAAAGTTAGCAGTAGTTGTACCATACCTATTTATTGTTTGAGAACTGATAAAATTTAAAGCTATCAAAATTAATACTACCCTTATCATTTTATCACCGCAAATTTTCCAAGTTTTACTTCTCCAGTCTGATTTGATTCAACATGATAGATATACATTCCTGCTGCTATTTCTAAATTTTCTCGAGTCTGCATATCCCAATGTACTGTACCATCCTCAAGAGAGTTACCAACCTCAATTTCATCAACTAAAACTCCGCTTACGGTAAAAATAGTTATCTTACACTCAGCAGGGATATGGGTAAATAAAATACGTCTCCGCTGGTTCAAAAATGGATTAGTAACAGCCTCCTCCATCATATTTGTCATAACATAAGGGTTTGGAACTACTTTGATATTTTCCATTTTTGTTTCTAATCCAGCAACATCCAAACTGTCACTTGATTCAATAGAAAAACGGAGCGTATCTGTTTCAAAAAATGGCCTATCCCAATCTAATTGATAAACATCTCCAGGTTTTGGAAATGTACTTTCTGTCGTTAGTTGAAAATCTATAACAAAAGCTGTTGCTCTCCATCTATTCCCAGCAGGAGCGCCTACGAAAAATCTATCTTCAAAAAAGTCTACAGTATCATTATCGTTTACATCATGAACAACCACATCCATTGTATCATAATTGCCAAGTGAGTTCGTAAAGGAAATATTTTGAATATAAAAGTTCAAAGCTGGTTGCATTATCTTTCTTGGACTTATTGATGACCCTAACTCATCCCTCACAGTACCTGATGATGCTATACCAACATATGCTGAATCATCATCTGTGAATATAATTTGATACTTCCAGGGCATCTTAATTCCTTCTGCCTGAGATGGCGTTATTCTCATAATACCTTCTCCATTCAACCAACCAGATTTTGAATAACTAAATCTGGGTATTTCGACTCCAGGTTCAATTTCAATCTGCATTCCATCAAAAACGTCAGTCGAAACCAAATTATTCGGATTAAATGTCCAATAATCAGAACTATCTCGATAAAATAAGTTTGTACCCACGAACTTCGAGCTGTCTTCTTTGTAGCGAAGAAAAGTACTATCTGTTTCATCGTAAACGAAGATTTTATTGGTTACATATTGAAAACCTTTATCATAGCCACTTATGGTCGAAATTGTGTCCACTCCAAAGGTTATAAAATATTTATGCTCTGGGAGAATACTCCCTTGTGCTCTGACAAAAGGCGTAATTGAACCTGAACCCAAGAAAGTATTTAGATTACTACTGTCTACTTTCGCAGCTGGCGGAATATATCCTGCTGCGTACTGATGAGGTTGAACAATTGCTACGTTTTTTCCTATCGATCTTATTTGCTCGAAATCATCTAATTCAATTACAACGTTATTTTCAGATGGTGAAATTCCAGGACCAATATCTGGTGCTCCATAATCGTACGCAACAATAGCGTAATAATAAGTTCTTCCATTTTGAACAGTATTATCAATAAAAATATGATTGATGCCTGAATCAGTTCCAAGATTGTATCCTGTCCCGTTAACCAAACCAAAATCTGTAAAACCAAACTTGTCATCTGCTAGGTCACATTGATAGAGAGGTTTTTTAAACATTGGAGTTCCATAGCCGTCAGTAATAATTTCCGGATCAGACATATATTTATCGGTAGAGCGATACACTTTATAACCCTCGAAATCATTTACATTTCCGACAAAGGGATCTCGAGTCCTTGTATCTGCGATATCATCCCAAGTTAGAATAACTTCACCATCTCCCGCTGTTGCAGTTAGGGTAGGCATTTTAGGAGGTTGGGCAAATCTGTAATCTTTTTCATATATAACCTGAACAATTCTTTTTAACTCATAAAGAGCAGGCGCAGTATGACTATTTGAATTTAAACCTGCAAGAGCATCATAAGAGTGAAGTTCTGCCATAGATATTCTCTCCACTCTGCCTTGATAAAGTGGAAAAGGACCTGATGCAAACACTTCAATTAAATTTGAAATATTTCCTTCAAACTCCTCTAAAGAATCTGATCCAACAATATCCCACATTGCTTGATCGTTTTTAAACCAATAAGTTTCATTTGAGGCCGCATGACTTGGAACAGGGAACATTCGAAATGAGGTCAATCCAACCATGTCTGATTCAGAAACATCTGTGGTATTAAAATTAGGTTCACAGCCTACACCTTCAACAAAATCTGGTTTGTGATTTGCTTCTGTTCCATCTAAATCTGGCCCAGTGTAATTAATCTCTCCTGGAGCAACACCATCAATACCAATATCATCGCCAAAGTATTCTGATACCTGATAAATACCGTCACCATTTAAATCTTCACCATCTTCCCAATCCTGATCTTCATCAGCATCCCAGTGTTCTTTTAAGTCTGATTGATCTAGTTTATAAAATTCTAAGAAAGCAGCTAGGTCACTTATCCCTTCAGTTGGGCCTACTTTTGAAATTGCTTCATTATCTCGTTTTTCATCAACTAATCCATCTCCATCATTATCAGTACCATCATATGCTAATCCAGGACTTTCTAGATAGGCAAATCCCATTACGCCAGTTGGTCTGCCACCAGAACCAATTCCATTTATATCCCAAGAGTAGGACATATCAATTTCTGTATCAAAATATCCGAGGTCATCTGATCCATCATCTCCGATTCCATTATCAACCCAATAACCAAAGGCAACATCTCGTAAATCATAGTCAGAAATATTTGCAATAGAATATTCCCAAAAAATTGCATCTCTTGCTTGAGGATTATTCCACTGAAATCCTCTTACAGAAACTCTGAGTCCTAAACCACCCCAAGGCGCACCATATTGTTTGGTAACATCTGATTTTAAATCCCCAATCTTTACATCACCTCTTGGAAAATATTTGACAAAATCCTCAGAGCCTAAATATTCCTGGTCTTGCGCATCATTAACAACATAATATGTTTCTTGATCGGCATAAGTTATTCCTCTTCCAAATCTACCATCCCACTCACCAGGCCATTTTGTCTCAAACCCTGCTGATGGCCAACCTTTTGTCCATGACGAAACATCATCTTCAAGACTTTTCCCAGGCCATCCTGGCCATGAACCTTTGATGTATGATAAAGCAGGATATTCATTTGATTCATTAAAATATCCAAATGATGGATACATTCCCCATTCTACCGTCCCAGTTGGATCAAAATCCATCTCCTCTCTATAACTGGTCTGAAGATAATATAAAGTATGAAAGTCTTTCGCTGAGGGCCCGAATAGATCCAGAGGATCCGTGAGAGGGTTCGTATCAACAGATGAGGGATCACCATCATCTTCGATATAAACTTTAGCGCCAACCAATAATCCTATTCCATCAACCATCTTTAGCCCTTCGGTATTATTTGGCCATTTTGAAGCGTTCGAAGCAGGCCAATCAGAAAGTTCTGTTGTGTTTTTAAAGAATATCAACACTCGATTACCAGTCATATAGCCTGACCTTTCTGCGGATGGATCTCCTGCTGGATCATCAGGTCCCTGGTAGTCTCGACCTTGTCCTTGAAGATTTAAAGATATGAATAAAAAGAAAGCTATTATTCTAAAAAGTTGCATTAAAAGAAAATTCCAAGTGCAATTTTAACGCTTCTAGGCGAAGAAAACATTGATGGGTTTTGTATACGATCCTCAAATTCATTAAAATCACTTCTGTGGCCTGCAAGATCCGTTTCTTTTATAACCGCAGTATAAGCTCTTCCCGTTTGACTATCTACCGATTCTTCATTAAGGCGATCAAACATATTATAAATGTTCATTTCTAAATTTGCATTGTAATTTCCAAACAATTTAAATCGGTAATAGAATGCGCCATCTACGGAGTATTTTTCCGGTCTATAATCGTTGTTCGGGTATAGATTTATTCTTGAGAGTACACTTTCACTTTGAGGAGTAAAAGTATATGGTGATCCAGAATTATAATAAGCCGTAATGGTTGCGCCATAGTTCTGCATTGAAAAAATCATTGAACCATTAAGCGTGTGCCTCTGATCCCAGCTCATTGGGATGAAACGATTAACAGGATCCATGCTTGCGCCAGCCCTGCTAAAAGACTGTGAAGGAGAGTCTGCATTTCCTCGGGTATACTGTAAAGTATAGTTTACCATTCCTCTTATAGAACCTTGTCCTAGATCAAGTTTTAGCTCTAATCCACGAACGTTGCCATAATCTTTATTAGAGTATAATCCATATTTTACCTGATTATAGGTTGTAATAATTTTTGTGCTCAATAAATTATAGATATCTCTATAAAATAAAGCAACATCGAGACTTAAATTTCTAGACAATCCCTGCCATAAACCAAGTTCATAGGTTATTGTTTTTTCTGGTTCTAAGAGGGTATTTCCCATAGTCGTAACATAATCGTTAGGATCCACTAAAAAGCTATTGTTTTGATACATTGCATACATGGGAGGCATTTGAAAAAAATGGCCGTAGCTGAAATGTAAGACAGCCTCATTTCCTAATTGATAAGCAAATCCCAATCTTGGACTTAGTTGCTCAATAATGGGGGCTAATGGGTACTTTGAGGTCATAGAGTCAGGCAAAATAAGTTGATTTGCAGGATTTCTTCTATCTGAAGGGTAGCGACTAGCTGGATCAAAGTAATCATAGCGCAATCCTGCATTGATCACCATTTCATCAAACTCCATTTTGTCTTGAATATAAAAGGCTGCCTCTTTTGGTGAAACTTTATATATATCAGCATAAGCAGAGGTATCTCCAAATATTTCAGGAGCATATACTGAATCATTTGCAGTATTATGGTACTTATTCCTGATTGATCTCCATTGATTATCTATCTCATGCTGAAAAAAGTGAAAGCCAGTTTTTAAGCTATGAGTATGATTAACTTGCCAGGTTAAATCAACCTTACCTGTTTGATCGATAGTATTTCTAATTTCATGATTTTTAGATTGCCCGCCAGTCAAAAATCCTGGACCATACCCATCTAAATATTTATCATGAATATATCCATCAGCCACAAAATATTCTGAACCATCAAAATCATTAAATGGTTGAGATTGTGCAAGAGGATCCTTAAAAAGATAATTTCCATAATTATTATCAACCACTGATAACTTTAGCTCATAAAATAATTTTGGTGAAATCATATGATTCAACTGAAATGCTGAGTAATTGGTCTCTTTATATGAACCAGCTCTTCCATCCGGGTTATATTTAAATCCATGATCATATCCAAACCAACTGTCATCACTGTAAGAATGAAGTAAAGATATCCGTATGCCTTTAAGTAGATTTAAACTAATCTTGCCTAAAACTGATAAATTTTTCCCAGTATTCATAGGAACATAACTATTATCGCCTGTTTTTTCAGAATACCACTCTAGCGAGTCATCACTGTAGAAATTACTTACATCATTTACACTGAAAAGGCGATAACCATTCAGATGTCCTTTATTATCCTGTGAACGAATATTAGTAAAAAAGGTAATTTTTTCTCCTAGCAATGGACCGCCAAAGTTAAACTTAATATCATTACTATTATTGATACTTGGATCTAATCCTATAAAAACATCCGTATTTTGAGTTTGAAAGGTTGAATAACCAAAGGAGGCAGAACCTTCAAATGTAGGACCCCCATCTTTTGTTACTACATTAACTACTCCACTCATTGCTCTTCCATATTCCGCATTGAAAGTACCAGTAATCACTTCAAGATCTTGTACAGCTTCTGGTTGTATGTCTACAGTCGCACTTGAGCCACCAAAGGTTTCATCTACTTGAACACCATCTATCATATAGGTTACTTCGGTAGTTCTCCCTCCTCTAAAATGACCATTAACAACTCCTGCTTGCATATTTATTACTGAACCAACTGATTCAATGGGAAGAGCATTTATATCATCTCCGGAGATGTTTTTTATGGTTCCAGTTTGATCTTTTTTTTGTGCAGCCCTCGCAACTTCGACTGTAATGACTTCACCTTCAATTACAGTTTGATCCATCTCAATATTTAAAGATAGCGTGCGATTCACTGAGACAACTACGCCTTTCATTATAATTGACTTATAACCAATCATATCCGCTTTGAATTTATATTTTCCAGGCTTGATATTGATAATGGTAAATCTACCCTCACCATCGGAAGCAGTTCCATAAGAGGTGCCTTCTAGGTACACGTTTGCTCCCGGAAGAGGGTCACTAGTTTTTTTATCAACTATTGTCCCAGAAATTTTACCTGTTGTTTGAGATAAAGTAAAAGATATTATGAAAATAAGAGCTGAAAATCTGAACATTTGTATTTTAGGTTTAATGAATAGAAAGATAGCAGTGTTTTAGAGCAGCTGCTCTAAAACACTGCTGCTAATTCTATTTCATTAAGACCATCTTTTTTGTGATGGAATTATCGATTGATTGTAACTGATAAATATATACACCGGATGCAAAATCTGTAGCATCCCAAACAACGGAATGAAACCCTAACTTAAGTTGTTTATTTATTAGAGATTCCACTAATTGTCCCTTTACATTGTATATATTCAAACTAACTAACTGATCCTTGTCCAACGAAAATTGTATACTTGTCGTTGGGTTGAAAGGATTTGGAAAGTTTGGATACAAAGTAAATTGATTTGCAAATACCTTGCTATCTTCATTTTCAGTTGACATTGTTGTAAATTGATCCCCTATCCAAGTATAGGTCCACGCATTGGGAGTTTGATAGGCGTTATCTTCATTAAAAGGTGAAATACCAACTCTTCCTTCATTAAAGCCAAAATCGTTGTCATGGAAATATACTTCAATAGGTATTCGCATTCCATTTACAGGCGAAAATCTTGTATCACCCATCATAGTAGCAATTGAATCTAATGATAATCTCCCCTCCATTACATAATCTGGATCAAACCCCTCAAAGTAATAATCTCCATCAGAAGGTATGCTTAGGATTCCTCCTCCGCCCATGTCCAATGTTATAGTAGTCTCGTTCATATAGAATATGTAATCAGGTTCATCACCTCTTTGAAATGAGGAATGTTTAGGGCCTCTAGAATCATACAGCCCCATAAAAAGCTGTAAAGCATCTTGCTCCCACCAGTTGCCATCTGAGGTGTAGGAATATGAGTCATCTATAACGTCTGCTGCAAAGTATAAGTAATCATTATCTACGGCCAGGTAAACGGTTGCATTTAAATCTTCATTCCCGCCAGTGAATTCGCCTGTGACTATATTTCCTGTTTCAGGATTTACCATAAATGGCATTATGTCCGAATCAAACCATTCACTTAAATCTCCATCTGCAACAAAGCTCGATGGCACATCGAGCGATATGGTAGCAACTCCTCTTGCAGTATTGGTTACAGAGCTACTGGTAGATGCAAGTTCTCCTAAATTACCTGCCGCATCTTCACAAACAACCGCATAATAGTAGGAAACATCACTATCAACAAGTGGATAATTTAGATAGTGCACCGTTGCCTGAGATCCTTCTAATACGTTAACGGCGATTAAATCAGTTCCCATAGCACCGGGACTCACCTCTGGTGAAGTGCTTGCATATACATGATACAATTCATCACTTTCGCCTGTCACGTCTGTCCATGTGACTAGATTATAGTAGGTTGCTGGAATAGCACCAACATTTGTTGGCATTTCTGGAGCGATTACATCAAATTCAGGACTTCCAGTCCACATGTCGTCAAAGTGGAAGGTTCTTCCTGAAACTCCATTGCCATCTTCCCCTAAAACCTGAAAAACAGTGACTGCGGTTCTATTAAAATTCGTAGTCCCATCAAAATCAACAAAATCAGCTAATGCAAACATGTAATGGTTCCATCCCCCTGCACTAACTGGAGTAAAATTGTATCCTACCTTTCCATCATCTCCAGATTCAAATTGAAGTCTTAACATTGGCGCATCTGCTTCAGACCACATATAGAATTTTAAAGAATCATTTTCCCATTCACCACCAGTCTCAAGATCTTGAGCAGGCATATTAAAACCTGCACCTGTCCATCCATCTCCTTGGATGTATGTTAGTGCGTTA
The DNA here is from genome assembly GCA_902611135.1 of uncultured Fidelibacterota bacterium. GTDB lineage: Bacteria > Fidelibacterota > Marinisomatia > Marinisomatales > UBA1611. The sequence continues at coordinate 15,717 of CACLYL010000030.1, forward strand.
GTTCCTTCATTATAGCCCTCACCTTCAGTAACAAAAAACTGAGAATTACCCCACGCAAATGGTTCTAAGGCACTTGGAGACGCCATTCCATTAAAAATAATTAACTGATTGCCTTGGTATCCAGTTAGTCTCATGTTATCTAATATAATTGTTCCGGATGTGTTATCGCCTTGACCTGATCCTGCTATTGAAAATTCAAAATGATATCCACCAATAGCACTTAAATCGACTTCTCCATTTCCTCCGGATTCGCCTGCCCATTGAGTCCAATTAAAACCATTACCATCATCACTATAGTTATTGACCAGAGGAATATTAATCGTGTTCCAACCTGGTTCATCACTCAAAACGTAATGAAATGAATAAAAGTATTCACCTAGACCAACATAGGCTTCATCAGCAATATCACCATAATCACTTATATTTAATCTAAGGTGCATTACTTCTCCTCCAGATTGAGCTGTGTGATTATAGTAATCAATAGATAATGTATCGTATCCGGACCAATCATAAACACCACCCGTTGCTACATCAGGATGGTAGTGATAGACTTTTGCATATCCCCCCCAACCTTCTATATTATGAGCACCATAGTCAATTTTGAGCGCTGTAGAACCTTCACTGACTTGATCAGATTGATAGGTTAAATTTGTATAACTAAGAGTGCTATCTGCACTTTCAGATGTTTCATAGTCCCAAAAACTTGTGTCTGGTTCAACTTCAAAATTATTTATCAATTGTCCAAATAGTATTAATGGTACAATAAAAGTAAAGATTACTGATAACTTTTTAACCATTGTTATTACTCCTTCTATTAATTAAAACTTAAAAATTTAAGATGATATCATTGTTAAAACCAAATAAATAGCAAACGTAGTCCCTATTATGGAGTATGATGTAGACTTTGCATATACCCACGGAGTCATATCCACAGGTGGTTTCTCTCGTTTTTCACTTTCCTCAATCTCCTTATTGGATTTAGGAGATAGGTAGCCAATTAAGAGCATTATCATTATTGACCAAGTAAAGCTAATAAAGTATGTATGCAGCCAGTGAAAATTTTCAACAGGAAAAAATACAAAGTATGCATAGGAAAAAAAGCCTACAGCCATCCCAATTTTTGCACCAAATGCTGGTATATGCTTGGTGAGAATACCCAATAAAAAAATGGCAATTATTGGTACACTATATATCCCGTTTACCTTCTGTAAGTATTGGAAAATTGAGTCTAACTGAGCAAGTAATGGTGCAATGACAATTGCTGCTAAAGCTAATATGATTCCAAAATTTCTACCAACGCCAACAACTTGTTCATCTGAGGCACCCTCATTTATGTACCCCTTGTAAAATTGAAGAGAAAATAAAGTTGAAGCGCTATTGAGCGCGCTATTAAATGAGCTTAGAATAGACCCCATTAAAACTGCAGCAAAAAGCCCCAGTGACCAGTCTGGGAGGACATGTCTAACAACGGCCCCATATACTCTATCCTGTTTATCTATCGTCAAATCAGGCATATGCAAAGCAATAATTCCAGG
>CACLYL010000031.1 GCA_902611135.1 uncultured Fidelibacterota bacterium
CATGAAAATGGTATTATATCAGATGCGGAAATTAATTGGTTGGTTAGAAGAGCAAAAGATGGTTTTGGAATAATCACCACCGCAGCGGCAAATGTTTCAAAAGATGGCCAAGGTTGGGAAGGTGAGATTGGTGTCTATAGTGACATTCATATTTCTAGATTAAAAATCCTTACCTCAGAAATTGCTCACTATGGATCTCTGAGCATTGCACAAATATTTCACGGGGGAATGCGGTCTCCCGAAAATTTAACTGGGAAAACACCTTTGTCTCCCAGTGTAAATAAATGTAAAGAATCAGTAACTGGACTATCAAAAGCTTGCTCTCAAAAGGATATTTTAAGGTTGATTAAAGATTTTTCAAATGCTGCCGTGAGATGTGCACGCTCAAAATTTAATGGAATAGAATTGCATGGAGCACATGGTTATTTGATATCCCAGTTCCTGGGTAAAAAAACAAATAGAAGAAAAGATGAATGGGGAGGAACATTCAAAAATAGATCAAGATTTTTGCTTCAATTATTACGTAAAATTAAAGAGCAAGTTCCAAAAAATTTTCTGATTGGAGTCCGCATATCACCTGAAATTGAAGATATTGGAATATCAATTGATGAGAGCATAAAGTTAGTAAAAATTTTAAAAAATGAAGGTGTTGATTTTATTCATCTATCATGTTGGGATGTTTTTAAAAATTCATCCATGTATCCAAAAAGCTCAAAAACCCTAACAGAGTTATTTTTTGATTCGATTAATGACTTACCTCCTATCATAAGCACTGGTGGAGTTTGGTCTTCAAAAGATGCAAGAGAACTTTTGAAACAGGGACCAGATTTTGTTGGTGTTGGTCGCGTTGGTATTGCTCATCCAAATTGGGCTTGTAAAATATCAAATAAAAATTATGACCCAAAGAGGCCACCATATTCCTCTAATTACTTATCCGAGGTAGGTTTAAGTGTCCCATTTATTAATTACATGCGTAATTGGAAAGGCTTTGTCAGTGAGGTTTAATTTATTGTATCACAAATTCTAATTATGAAAGAAAGAAATATACTTTGCTATGGAGATTCAAATACTTGGGGTTTTGTTCCAATAATCTTTGATTATGAAACCAATTATATGGCGCGATACTCCTTTGATAAAAGATGGACGGGGATATTGCAAAAAGAGCTAGGAAATAATTACAGAATAATTGAAGAGGGTCTCAATGGTCGGACAACTAATATTGATTATCCAGATGTAAAGGGTAGAAGCGGGACTAGTTATTTAGACCCGTGTTTGTATTCTCATTCGCCTCTAGATTTAGTAATAATTCAACTGGGAGTAAATGACTTAAAAACTATCTTTAATAGAACCATTGAAGACATCGCGGGAGGGATGGGAAAAATTATTGAAATAATCCAAGATTCAAATTTTGGTGCCAATCTTAAAGAGCCTCCAAAAATATTGATTGCATCACCCCCCTTACTTTTAAACGAGAATTATTTAGATGCAGATAAGAAAAAAGTATTCACTGGAGGTGTTCAAAAATCAAAAAGGTTTCATGAATTCTTTTCAAGTTTAGCTAATAGAAAAAAATGTTTTTATCTTGACTTGGCAAAAAGAGTAAAGGTGTCAGAAATTGATGGTTTGCACCTTGATGAAAGGGGACATGAAAAGGTAGGGAAAATAGTGGCTTCCAAAGTAATATCAATTTTTAAATAACAAGAAGATGAACATTTATAAAATTATAGTCACTCTTATTTATTTAATATTTTCCTCCTGTGGAAAAGAGAATCCTAATTTAGAATTAAATAGATTATTCTCAGATGGTATGGTACTTCAAAGAAATAGTACAGTACCTATTTGGGGCAATGCTATGGCTGGCGAAAATGTAAATGTTAAAGCATCATGGGGGATTGATCATTTTACTACAGCTGATTCAAATGGTTTATGGAAAATATTTATCCAAACTCAAAAAGAAGGGGGCCCCTTTAATATTGAGGTGGGAAGCGCTGAAGAGAAAATTGTTATCAGCGATGTTTATTTTGGAGAGGTTTGGTTAGCAGCAGGGCAATCAAATATGGAGATGAATTTTTCATATTGCTGTAATACAACGGATAGTTCAGAAAATGAATTAAACAATGCAGATTACTCAAATATTAGAATGTTTAATGTCAAAAAGAACTATTTGCTTAATCCTACTGACCAATTTGAAGGGAGTTGGATTAAGGCAGAAAAAGATCAAATAAAAGATTTTAGTGCAGTTGCATATTTTTTTGCAAAAAATATCCACAATAAGTTAAATATACCTGTAGGAATTATACATTCAAGCTGGGGAGGTAGTGATATTGAATCATGGATTAGTAAAAAAAGTTTGAATAATCTAGAGCAAAAAGGCATGGCATTTAATTGGGAGCAAAAGCAAATAGATGAATATCAAAAATCTATAAACTGGTTTTCTAATTTTCCATCAATAAAATTGCCATCTGGAGGATTTGATTTATTGCTTGGTACCTTTACAGACAAGATTGATCCGACGATTCAATATAACTCATTTTTTCTAGATAAATGGAGAAAGCTCAACTTAAACGATTCTCAATACGCGCAGACTCTAAATAATTTTAAAGATTGGAAAAAAATTAGTTTTCCATATAATTTAAAAAGAATATTCCCCAATGATGATTTTCAAGGTGTCATTATTTTAAAAAAGTCATTTGAAATAAGTGACTTGTCATCAAATTATGTGTTCAAAATAGATGAGGCGTCACTTGGCTGGGCTGGAGAAATGAGAGAGTATGACATTTATATAAATGGGATAAAAATATGGTCTACCTTTGGGGATGATTCCAACCAGACTTATCACGACAAATTAGGAAAGAATTTTAAAGAAAAATATAAATCATATCCTTTTCAGCTAAGTTTGTTGCAAGAGTTCTCTAAATCTCTCTTTAAAAAGGGGGAAAATGAAATTGGGATTAGGGTATACGGTGCTGGAGAAATAGGAACTATGTATTTAGAGAATGATAAGCAGATTATTAATTTAAATGAGGATTGGCATTATCGTATTTCCGCTGAAGAATTTAGACAAACCGGAAGTTATTCATATCCTTACCTAAATTATTATTTGTATGATAATGATAATATTGACTTTTCAAAACGACCAAAATTATCTTCATTCGGATTCTCAACACCAAGATCTATTTTTAATGGGATGGTAAACCCGTTAGTTCCATACGCAATAAAGGGGGTCTTGTGGTATCAAGGCGAAAATAATGCATTTAGACACCAGGAATATGAGTCATTATTTAGGACTTTAATTTTGGATTGGCGTAACTTGTGGGGAGAAGAATTTCCTTTTTATTATGTGCAAATAGCACCATACTTTAATTATTACAATACAAATGCCTTTTTGAGGGAAGCGCAACGCAAGATATTAGACATGCCAAAAACCGGAATGGTTGTAACGCTTGATATTGGTGAGCACTACGATATTCACCCCTCAAACAAACATGATGTCGGGTACCGTCTCGCTCAATTAGCCTTGAAAAATGAGTATGGTTTTCCTATTGTAGCGACTGGCCCAATGTATGACTCAATTAAAATTAATGATGATAAGGCATATATTTTCTTTAAACCATCAGAGTCAGGTCTAGTTTTAAAAAATGTTAAGAACACTCAATTTGAGATTGCGGGGAATGATAAAAAGTATTACTTAGCTAGGGCAAGCGTTATAGATGATAATATTCAAGTATCATCCAGTCAAGTAAAAAAACCTCAATTTGTACGTTATGCATGGAGCGATACTGCTTCTGCGACTCTTTTTAATGAAGAAGGTTTTCCAGCCTCCTCCTTCTCCTCAGAATAAAGATATCTTTAATCAATAGTTCTGGTATTATAAATAGCTTAATTTTGTTATAGATTTTATCAAAAAAAAGGTTTTAAATGATGCCAAAGTTTTTTCTATTGATCTTTTTTAGTTTCAATTTACTTTTTACAGCACAAGTTACATTTATTGTTGATATGTCCAATCAAGCAGTTGTTTCAGGTGATGGAGATTATCCTGCTGTCTATGTATCAGGTGGTAATCTTAATGGGCCCTCGGGAATTGAAATGACGGAAGCAGAAGATAATATGTGGACATTAACCACTACCCTTAATCCTGGCAACTATACTTATAAATTTAGGAATGGATATTATAACTATTGGGATGGACCTGGTTGGGAGGAAGATGATGGTTTGATTGAAGGTGGATGCTCCTATGGTCAATATCATGATAGGCGAGTTATAGTTGGGAATGAAGATTTAACGGTGGGTCCATTTTGTTTTGGAAGTTGTGATGAATCTTGCGATGAAGAAATCATAAATTATACATTAGTATGGCAGGATGAGTTTTTAGAGCCTGAAATCAATCTAGAAAAATGGAATTTTCAAATAGGAACCGGCGATTGGGGTTGGGGAAACAATGAATCGCAGTACTATACAAGTGATAATGAAAATGCTTATATCGAGGATGGAAAACTTATTATTCAGGCCATAAATGAAAATTTCGGTGGGATGAATTATACATCAGCACGCATGAATACAAAAAATAAAGGTGATTGGAAATATGGGAAGTTAGAAATTAGAGCTAAACTACCCAGCGGAACAGGAACCTGGCCTGCAATTTGGCTCTATCCCACTCAAAGTGTGTACGGAGGATGGCCTGCAAGCGGAGAAATCGATATAATGGAGCATGTTGGATACGATCCTTATCATATTCACGGAACGGTTCATACGGAAAATAACAATGGATTAAATGGAGCTCAAATGGGTGGACATATGGAAGTTTATGATATTTTTACAGATTTTCATAATTACACCATAGAATGGAATGAAAATTCCATAAAATGGTATGTAGATGATACTCAATTTTTTACTTATTATAACGATAATGAAAATAACCCTGATACCTGGCCATTTAATCAATATTTTCATCTAATAATTAATTTAGCAATTGGTGGTAATTGGGGAGGTATAGAGGGGATCGATAATTCTATATTCCCGGTACAATTTGAGATTGATTATGTTAGAGTCTATGAGCAATCTGAGTTATCAAGTATAAATGAAATTCTGCCTGAGAATTTTAGGATTGACAAAGTATACCCAAATCCATTTAACCCTTTTGTAAAATTAGATTATACCATTCCAAATGATGGCGATGTGATAATAAATGTTTTTAGCTTGGAGGGAAAATTAATAAATAGGCTCAAAAATGAATTTCAAACTAAAGGTCTAAAGTCTGTTATTTGGAATGCTAAAGATATCAATGGAAATCCCGTTAGTACGGGGATATATATTTTCTCTTTAAAATATGAAAATTTTAATAGAACTCAAAAAGTATTGTTTATCAAATAAAAAAATTTTAAAAAATGAATTCTGATCAAAAAATAGTTGAATCAATCTTGAGTATGAAAATCATTGCAGTAGTTGGGATTAGTGCAAATTCCCAAAGACCGAGTAATTATGTTTCTGAATACATGAAAAAAAATGGATATAAAATCATTCCAGTTAATCCTTTCCATGATAACATACTAAATGAAACAAGTTTTCCAAATTTATTAAATATTCCCTATCCAGTAGATATTGTAAATGTATTTAGGCGTTCGGAGTTCGTTTTACCGATCATTAAAGATGCAATAAAAATTAAAGCAAAGGCGATTTGGTTACAGGATGGGGTTATATCTGAGGAAAGTGCTGAGTTAGCGGCTGAAGCGAAATTATTGTTTATAATGAATGACTGTCTTTTAAGAAAACATCAAGAATTTATTTAGGATACTTACTGATATTATCAATGTCTAATCTAGAAGAAAAAAGAATTCAAACAGAGAAAGTCTATAGCGGAAGTTTTTTAGATGTTAGAAAAGATACTGTTAAACTTCCAAATGGTGAATCAAGCACAAGAGAATGGATAAAACATCCTGGAGCAGTTTGTATTATTCCTTTATTAAAAGAAAATTTTATCTTATTTATAAGACAATATCGATACCCGATTAGAAAGCATATGATTGAAATACCTGCGGGAAAAATAGACGCAGGGGAGGATCCCTTAACTTGTGGTTTAAGAGAATTGGAAGAAGAAACAGGTTATGTTGCCGAAAAATTGACTTTACTTACAACGATATATCCAGCAATTGGTTTTACTGATGAAAAAATGTGGATTTACATTGCTGAAAACCTAACAAAAACAAAACCAAAATTAGATAAAGATGAATTTCTAGAGCCGTATCCGCTACCGCTTGATAAGGCACTAAAAATGGTTTGGGATAGTAAAATTAACGACGCTAAAACAATGATTGCATTATTAATGTTTAGTCAATTGAAAAACTTTAATCTTTGATTAAAAACCGCATAAATTACAAGCAGAATAATATATAAATAGATGAGATGATATATGATTGCACTGCTTTTTACCCTCTTTACCTCTATAAATGAAGTAATGCCTGTAACGGTTTTTGATTTTAACAAGAATAGTGATATTTCGAATTGGTATGTGGTAGATGATGTCGTTATGGGAGGGAGGTCTTATGGAAGATTATCTATTGATCCAAAAGGAAATGGAGTTTTTAAGGGGAATGTATCTTTAGAAAATAATGGAGGATTCTCATCCCTTCGATACAGATTTAAGAAACAAAAAATTGACCAATATCAAAACCTTGTTTTATATCTTAGGGGCGACGGAAAAAAATACCAAATTCGCATCAAAGAAAATTCAAGAGATTATTATTCGTTTGTATATAATTTTAGAACATCGGGAGAATGGGAAAAAATAGAATTAGATTTAAACGATTTGGTTCCTTATTTTCGAGGTAGAAGGTTGAATATGGATAATTATTCAGGAAAGTATCTTGAGGAGGTTGGGTTTTTAATCGGGAACAAAAGAGCAGAGCGCTTTAGACTAGAAATTGATAAAATTGAATTGCACTAGTTTTAATCTATCCCTCTTTTTATAAATCAAGCTGAAAGATTTTGATATCAAAAATATTTTTTAGTTATTACAAATTACCCGCTAATATTTTGAGGGTTATTTTTCTAGAGTTCTCTTTAAGTCTTATCCATGTAGCTTTCATTCTTATATTAAATATTTACCTCAGAAAACAAGGTTTTAGTGACCCATCAATTGCATCTTTTAATTCTTTAAGATTTATTGGAGCTCTCATTTTTGCGGTACCTTTGGGAATATATATCCGCGGAAAAAAATTAAAACCTTATTTTATTTTTGCCGCTTTTATTGTTCCATTAACCAGTATTATTATAGTAGAATCCATTCATCACCAATCTATATTACTTATTCAAATAGGTTTCTTTCTTTGGGGAATAGGTGTCATGTTAATGAGAGTCTGTTCTCTTCCATTTATAATGCGTATTACTACCGCAGAAAACAGTACAGAGGCTTTATCCTTAAGTGCCTCTACGTGGGCTTTAGCGACCATTATTTCTGGATTAATAATAAGTGGTCTAGATTGGATTGCATTTCTAAAAATAAATCATAAAACTTTTATCTTTGATGAGAGATTGATTTTATGGATTATTACATTTGTTGGATCTTCCTCAATTTATCAAGCAATTAGAATAAATGAGGACATTTCTAAATTAGAAAAAAAAAATGAAGAGGGTATTTTTTCAATTCGAAAATCCTATGATTGGGTGGTTATTTTTAAAGCAATTTCGCCTCTTGTAATTATAGCAATAGGCGCTGGATTAACAATTCCCTTTGTTAACCTATTTTTTAATTCGGTATTTGGATTGTCAGGCAGCGATTATAGCTTGTTGGGAAGTTTTACAGCTTTTCTAGTCTTTATTTTTTCTCTATTGGTACCATCCTTAAGAAAAAAATATGGATATTGGATGACGATAGTCGTTGTTCAAAGTATTGCAATTGTTTGTTTGGTTATAATGGCTTTAACAGAACTTTATTCTGAAATTCCAATTGCTATTACAGTTGCAATTATTGCATATGTTTTTCGACAACCATTGATGCATATGGCTCATCCTGCTTCTAATGAATTAATGATGAATTATGTTGGTAAAAAAAATCAGGAATTAATCAGTGCTTTAAGTTCCAGTCTCTGGAGCGCTTCCTGGTTTTTGAGTGCTAAAATTTTCCAATGGCTGAGGCTATTAAATTACTATTATTATGAAATTTTTCTTATCACGGCCCTTTTATATGTAATTGGAGTGATCATGTTTGGGTTTCTAATTAAAGAGTACGACCAAAGAGAAAAAGATTCTAGTTTTTCATTATCTTAGTCAAAATATGGATTTGAAGTATCATCAACTGTTTTTGTGATACATATCTTATTTTAAAAACTGTTATTATTAATTATCAATGGTATTTTATTTATTAGGGAAAAAAAAATAATTAAGTTTAAATTAAATATAATTATAAATCGAATTGGTAATAATGTTAGCGATGTTATTAAGTATATGGAGAGTTAAATGAATATAGTTACAAGGTTTTTAATATCTTTATTTGTAAATCACTGTCTAATTGCTCAATTAGATTTGAATAATCAGAATAATATTGATCCCTTGTCAGAGACGCCTTTATTCTCGATTCCTTCAGAGATGACATATGAAGAATATAAAGACATGAACAGGAGATTTAATATTGCTATTGCTTGGTCTGCAATACCAATACCAGGTATAACCCATTACTATGCAGGCGAGAAGAAAATGGCAAAACGATTGCTTTACATGGGTTTAGGAGGCATTGCCTCGCTTATAATCGGAGGTGCAATGAATGGAGAACCTTCTTGGCCGGACACGGCAAATAGTGAAATTCGTGATCTATATGCTATTTATAATTTGGGTACAGACGATGAGGCATGGTATAAAAAAATACCGGTAAGTATTGAGAATAATCAAACCAGTTATAAATTAGAAAAAATAAATAAAGAAAGCGATAATGCTGGAGGTTTATTCATTGCCGCGGGGTTTATTATTTTAGCGGGAGATTTTATTTATGATCGATTATGGGGGCTTAAAAAGATCGAGCAGAAAAGAGATAGAGTACGGTATAAATACGGGCAAAAAATTAAAATGTCATTAACACCTGAAATAGGCTTTCAAAATGGTCATCTTGGTTTATCTTTAAACTCAAATTTTAATATTAAGATATAAGAATGGAATTTAATTTTCAAATTAATTTCCTTTAGTCTGAAATATGAAACATCTTAATATTCCAAGTTTATAAAATTCCTTTAAATGAGTTATTCTTTTTAGGATTATATATACATATTCCATATGTCTAATAACTCATTTATCTTTTTTCAAAAGATAGTACCGCAACATTTAATTTCTCGCATAGTTGGTTTTTTTGCACGCTCAAAAATAAAGATTGTAAAAAATAGCTTTATTTCATTTTTCATTAAAAACTATGATATCAATATGATTGAGGCGGAGATTGAGGATCCATATGCCTATGAATCATTTAATGATTTTTTTACGCGTAATCTAAAACCCGGCTTAAGAAAATTTACAAGAAATACTAAAGACATCAGTTGCCCAGTAGATGGTCAAATAAGTCAAATAGGGTCAATAAATAAAAGTAAGATCATTCAAGCAAAGGGAAGAGATTTTTCCTTAAAAGAATTTCTAGGCGGTGATTCTGATTTAGAAAATGAATTTTCTGATGGCCTATATGCGACTATTTATCTTTCTCCAAAAGATTATCATAGGATTCATATGCCATTATCTGGGACCCTAAGATTGATGTATTATATTCCTGGAGATTTGTTTTCTGTAAATCAAATTACTGTAGATAATGTTGACAATTTATTTGCAAGAAATGAAAGATTAGTATGTGTTTTTGATACAATTTATGGATCTATGGTTATAACTCTTGTTGGAGCTATTGTAGTCGCAGGAATAGAAGTTGTTTGGACTTCAGAAAATTTTAAAAAAAATGGAAAAATTCAAAAAAAAGTTTATCCAAAAGATGGTGATAGATCCATTACCTTAGAAAAAGGAGAGCAGCTTGGCCAGTTTTTATTAGGTTCTACTGTAATTCTTTGTTTTGAGAAAGACGTTCTAGGATGGAGCAGAGAGATAAAAGAAAATTCTATGGTAAGGTTGGGACAATTTTTAGGATCGTTTAGATAAAGTTAACTTTTTTATACTATTTACTTTTAAACATGACTTGTTTAGCGAAAAAGGGAGAGGTCAGAATTCATGATATTTACTTTATGTTTTAAAAGTGATTTTTATAAACTATTACTACTTTTTGCACTGTTCTTCTTATTCTCAAACAGTGTTCTATCTGATGAATATTTTCAACAGGAAGTTTCTTATAATATTCATGTAGAGCTAAACGATAGTGCACATAGTTTATCATGTTATGAAAAGTTAATATACAAAAATAACTCCCCAGATACTTTGAATTACATTTGGTTCCATATTTGGCCCAATGCTTATAAAAATGATTCAAGCGCATTTGCTAAACAATTGATTCGGTTAGGTAATACGAAATTTCATTACAGTAAGGATAAAGATCGTGGTTACATAGATAGTTTGAACTTTTTAATAGATGGTAAAAATACAAATTGGGAATATCATTCAGATTGGACTGACGTTATAAAAGTGGGTTTACCGGATCCTTTATTTCCAAATCAGAGCATAGTAATAGAAACTCCATTTTATGTAAAATTGCCAAAGATTTTTTCACGCTTAGGACATTCGGGGAATCATTATGAGATTACCCAATGGTATCCAAAACCAGCAGTATATGATAAGGAAGGTTGGCATCCAATGCCATATTTAAATATGGGCGAGTTTTATAGCGAATTTGGAACTTTTGATGTAAAAATTACCCTACCTAAAGAATACAGGATAATGGCCACAGGAGATTTAATTAATGGCGATGAAGAATTAAAATGGTTGGATTCATTAGCAGAGGAGGGTGATTTACTAAACAAGTTAACGCCCAAAAAGTTTAAAAAAGAATTAAAAAAAATGGAGAAAAGTAGAAAAAATCAAAAAAAGTCTAAAGGTGATAAATTCTCAAATAATCGAAAATATAAAACTATTCATTTCAGACAAGAAGATGTTCATGATTTTGCTTGGTTTGCCGATCCAAATTGGATCGTGCAAAAAGGAGATCTATTTTTAAAAAAATCAAACAAAAATGTTACTTTGTGGAGTATGTATCTTCCAAAAAATGGAAAAATATGGAAAGAATCTATTCAATATCTTCATGACTCGGGCTATTGGTATAGCAAATTTTATGGAGATTATCCTTATAACCATATAACAGCTGTCGATGGGGATATGTCTGCTGGTGGGGGTATGGAATATCCTAATATTACCGTTATTTCTAGAGCACCAAGCAAAGACTTACTTGAATTCGTGATTATGCATGAAGTTGGACATAATTGGTTTTACGGTATTTTAGGAAATAATGAAAGAGATTTTACTTGGTTAGATGAAGGGCTAAACGAGTATAGTAATATTAGATATTGGGAAAAGAAATATGGAAACAGAGATAATCAAGTAGTAATTCAGGACTTTGTTCAAAATACACTCGAAATTGGGAAAAATTTTGATATTCATCTTTTTCATTATCTATCTGTAGCGTCTAATCCAAAAAGTTTAGATTCCCAGCCTTTAAATATATCTGCTGATCAAAATTTTAATTATTCAAATTATGGTCAAAATTATAATCGTGTGGCAGTAATGTTCCGTTTTTTGCAGCATTACATTGGCGAGCAAGCTATGAATACTGTCATGCGTGATTTTTATGAAACTTGGAAATTTCGTCATCCTAGACCTAAAGATTTATTTGCTTCCTTTGATAAACATGTTGATCATAATCTAGAGCAATTTTTTGAAAATGTTTTTGATAAAACTAGCTACATAGATTATAGTATAAAATCATCAAATAATGGTTTTCTTATTGAAAATAAGGGGACGTTTGTTGTACCAATTGAGGTAGCTTTTTTTGATAAAAAAGGAAATGAGATTGAAAGGTCTTGGTTTAAAAATATCGAGGATAAAAAAGAAATAGAATCGCCTTTAGGTTGCATAAAAGCAGTTATTGATTCTGATCAGCTTATGCCAGACATTGTCAGGATCAACAACAGTTCAAAAAGAAAAGTTAAGTTTCACTTTATTTATGACACACCTTCCTACTATGATATTGATTTAAATGTGATACCAAACTTTTATTCTTTTAATAGATATAATGGCTATGCTCCAGGGATCAGTATTTTTAACGGGTTAACACCAGGGTCAGGTAATCGTTCTTTTAATTTAAGTTTACTCTATGATCTTATCAATGATAGACCACTTGCTCGGATGGCTTTTAGAACAAAATTTCAAAATGTATCAAAATTTCACTCAGGCTCATATGGTGTGCAGATTGAGGACTATCAAGGTAGAAAAGGAATTAATGTCGGTTTCAATGGGTTAATTAAAAAGCCACTTACAAAATCTCCAAAACTAACGCTTATGGCAAATTTATTTTATCATGATTTAGATGAGGGAGCTTTTGATAATCGTATATTTGAAACAGAAAATTATTTAATTGGGTCTTTTTCTATGATTGGAGCTTGGAGTCCAAATATTTTTCAATCTCATAAGTTATTTTCAAAAATTGATTTAGGTACTGGATTTTTGAAATTTAAAGTGGGAGCGAGCACTGAGATTAAATTTGAAAAAAAAATTAAAACAAAGATAATTGTCAAATCTTCAAGTTTTCCCTACTCAGAAAAAATACCGAGGCAATTTAATAATTTTATATTTGGTGATGTAGATCCAAACTTTCAAAAAATTGTCTTTAATAGAACATCGGATGATGATTATATAAAAGTCCTAAAGAGTACTTACCATGGTGGAGGTATTAGAGGAATTAGCACAGATGATTATACGATCTCTACTATGAACAGCATATGGAACTTTAAATTAACACAATCACTCCCTTATTTGCCTGGGAATGTTTTTTTGGATCTTTCAAAACACCCCGATTTAGATGAAAATCATTTTATTGCTTCCGGAGTCATTTTAGGACCAATTATTATACCATTATATCAAAATTGGGAAACTGAAAATAAATATCCAAATGACTTTGGTTGGGTGTTTGATAGAATTAGGGTGAGTATTACCACAAATTTTAATGTTGGTAATAATTAACAATTATTGTAACTATTTAAAAATAAAATTATTTAAATTGATGTAAGAAATGAATTATTTTTCGGAAGAGGATTTTTAATATAAAATTATTAAAAAGTTTTTAGAGGGTTTGCATGTTTTTTTACTTGAAAAAAGAGTCGATATATTTTTTTAGAATTTTTGTTCTGCTTATTTTCCTTCATCCATCTTTAAATGCTCAAGGATTTGACCCTGTCACTGGCGAAAGGTTAGACAGTAATTATAAATATTTCACGATTCACGCAGGAATGGGATTTGGGACATTAGAAAAGTTTTATGCAGAGAGTGCTTTTTCAGATCCTGATAACCCATCCCGGCCACTCTGGACTGCCAATGTATTGGATGTGAAAACTGCAAATAAATTCCCTCAAATTGCATTGAAATTTGGTGGTTGGAAAAGTTGGTTTGGCGGAGAAATGGAGATGTCTTACCTGGGACACAAGATTCCAGAACAAATTGTTTATTATGATAGCTATGGAAAAATATTAATAGATCATAATATTCACTCGCTCACAGATACAACATTTTATTTTACTATTGAGCCGCAGGATAGCGTAGATCTTCCAGAGAGCTTTTTATCATTTAATTCTTTCTCTTTTGGAGGAAGTGGTTATCTATCTTTGCCATTAACAGGTAACATAATCGGATCAATTGGAGTAGGATTATCAATTTCAATGAATAATGTTACATCAGAATACCCCGGACCAGGAAATTATGCTGCAAAAAATGTGATGGCTGCATATGGATACGATATCAGGAATGCGAAAAGTTTAAGCGCAACCGATATAGGATGGGGATATTATCTACCTGCTAAAATTAATTACATTATAAAAAACGATACATTTTTAACTACAGAATTTAGATTATCCAGGAAACACATCTCATTTGTTGGCAGCGATGCATATTTGAAGGAGAAGGATGAGACAATATTACAATCTTTACAGATAAATATTGGATTAGGAAAATTTTTGAAATAGGAGGTCGGATAAGATGATATTAAAAAACTTTAGTATAAAAGCTTTTTTGTGTTTATTTATTTTTAATTTAGTATTAAGTCAATCAGACATTAAAGAATCATCAAATTCTTTTAAGCAGAATACTTATTCAAAAAAACAAGCCTATAATTATTATTTAAAGACCATAATTCCAGCAAACCTATTTTTTAGTACCTATGGGTTTATGTATGGTGTTACTTTAGGCGGGAAAGCGATTGCATCAGGCGAATCGCCATTAACTGCCAATACGAAATGGCTTATTGCACCATTAATTAGCAGTCTGCTTATTAGTCAAGCAACAAAGGATATTAAACTAAACTATTTAAATAAAGTTGATAAATCTATAAAAGATGACAATTTTTATTACACTATATTTTTTATTGGACCAGATATATCACAAATTAAAGACTTTGAAGCTGAGGGTGCAGATGGAAGATGGAATGCAAAAGTGTTAGAGGCATCTACTACGATTAATTATCCACCGCTTGGTTATCGAACTGGTTTTTTTTCTAAAACTATAGGTTTAGATTTAGAAATGTCGCTTCTAGGGCATCATAGTAAGGAACAAACAGCATATTATAATTTCAATGGAGAAATCTATAATGAGGAATATGCTATGTATGTAGAACTACCTCCAGCCCTGAACATTGAAATTCCCTCTCATTTTTTGATACTTCATTCTCTTTTTATCGGCTTGAATACTTACTATAATTTGCCAAACTTTGGATTAAATCCTTATTTAGGCTTTGGGGTAGGTGCCTTATTTAATAGTGTTCAATCTCAATATCCTGGACCTGCGAATTTAGTTCAGGAGGAAGGTAAACTTGCATTAGATGAGTTGAGTTGGGATTTTGGCTATCATGGAATTATTGGTTTTAGATATCAGCAACCAGATGCATTTTATTATTTTGAGATCAGACCTATGTTTCATCAATTTAAATACGAAAGTGGGGAGGGATTGCTAAAAGAATTTGATAGCTTTACACTTGAATCTTTACAATTCCAAATTGGTATTGGAACCAATTTATTTAAATAATTAACTCTTGATCTAGTAATATGAAATGGGTTTTGAAAACCTTAACTGATGTTATAAAGTTCGATGGAAGATCTCACATCAATGAGAGTAGGTACTTTTTTATATTTAATTTTATAATTTTACTTTTTGCACTTATTGTTGATATTACTTTTGATTTAAAACGTGAAATTATTCCTGGTTTATCAACTTATTTAATAACGGAGACCATGAGGATCATTCTTTTTTTCCCTAATCTATCTTTAGGGATCAGACGACTGCATGATACAAATAAATCCGGATGGTGGATTTTATTATCATTTACAATCGTTGGAATTATTCCCTTATTTTATTGGTTTTATTTTGTTGAGGGTGAGGATAAGGAGAATCAGTATGGGAAAAGACCTGAAATTTTATGATTTTATCTAGCCTCCATTCACTGTAATTACTATAGATCGCTGGCCCCCATTATTGCGATGCTCGCAGAGATAAATCCCTTGCCATGTTCCCAAAACTACTCTTCCATTGTTAATTGGAATACTTAAGGAAGATCCCAGCAAAGAAGACTTGATATGAGCTGGCATATCATCAGGGCCTTCCAACGTGTGTTTATAGTGTGGTTCATTTTCAGGAACTATTTTATTTAAATGACTTTCAAAATCATCTCGCACCGTAGAATCAGCATTTTCATTTATTGTAAGTGACGCAGATGTATGCATAATGTTTACATACATGATCCCAATTGAAATTTTATCAAGACCAGAAACTCCACTTGTAACTTCTCTTGTTATAAGATGGAATCCTCTTTTATAGGGACCAACTTTTATTTTATTTTGTTTCCACATAATACATAAAACCGATAAAGTTAATTTATATTAAAGTTGCTTTTAATTACCTAATTTTGTAATAGCCTATTTTCTTAATTTCAATAAAAAATATTTTGAGATTATTACTAAATGAATTCGTTGCTAAAATTAAATACAATTTTTCAAATTAAAAATTATAGATCACACTAGGAAGATGAGACGAACTAGATTTGCTCTCTTCTTACTTTTTATTTTTGTACGTTTACTTGCCCAAGATGATCCGGAACCAAATCGTTTTTTAAAAAGTTTTATTGTAGATAATACATCAATTGCTCTTTTTAAATTGTGGGATAAAAAAAATACTCCTCCATCTGATCCAATTGTATTCGTTGGAAGTTCAAGCATACGAAAATGGGAAACTGCTAATTATTTTCCTGAACTTCCGATAGTAAATAGAGGTTTTGGAGGTGCACATATTTCAGATGTCAATTATTTTATAAATGAGACGGTTTTAAAATATGGTCCAAAGGTAATTGTTTTTTATGCGGGAGATAATGATATTAATTATGGCAAAACTCCTAAAAATGTATTTTTAGATTATTGTTCATTTGTTGATAATGTGCATCTTACATATCCAAAGACCAAAATAATATTTATTTCAATAAAACCAAGTATCAGTCGTTGGGCTTTGTGGCCAAAAATGCGAGACACCAATAATTTGATAAATCAATTTTCAAAAGACCATCCCCTCCTCTACTATGTTGATATAGCATCACCAATGATTGGCGATGATGGATTACCTGGACCGAACCTTTTTGTGAATGATGGTCTACACTTGAGTAAGAAGGGTTATGACCTTTGGAGTAACTATCTTGATAACACATTAAGAAGTCAATATTCTAAAAGTACCAAAGATGAGGGGTTGCTCGGCATAATCAAAAATATAATTGATTAAACTTGTTTAAATAAATAAAGGGAGACACAACTTTTTATCTTTTTCATAAGCAGTTAGATCGAATAATTGGGATAAAATGTTTATACTTTCTTTCTAATATTAATCAACAACAATTTATATATTTTCATATGACTGTAAGTCGAATTTTAATTATACTGGGATTAATTTTTTTAATAGCCGGATTATCTGTTTTGTTTTTTGAGGATAAATTTAAATGGTTTGGTAATATGCCTTTAGATTTAAACTTTAAATATAAATCAATGGGAGTATTTGCCCCATTTGGCAGCATGATAATGATCAGTGTA
>CACLYL010000032.1 GCA_902611135.1 uncultured Fidelibacterota bacterium
TCGTAATATAGATCAAAGTTCCTACGAAGATCTTGCAGATAAAATTATACTCTGATGAGAAATATAGGCGATTATCATTCAATTCCACATCTGCCTATAATGATTGACGAAGTAATTTTAGCCTTAAATATTAAACCTGATGGAATATATGTTGATGGAACACTAGGGAAAGGTGGACATTCTAAATCGATAATAAAAAATCTATCTGGTAAAGGACTATTGATTGGGATAGACAGGGATGAACAATCCATCAGTTTTTGTAATCAATATTTCAAAGAAGAAAAAACGCCTCACCTCTTTTACCATGAGTCTTATAGTAATTTCCACAAAATTCTTGATAAGTTAAAAATCAAAAAGGTTGATGGAATTTTTTTGGATTTAGGATTATCATCGGTTCAATTAGAATCTGCTGATAGAGGTTTTTCATACAAATCTAATTCTGATTTAGACATGCGTTTTGATTTGAAGCAAAAAAGAAAAGCATTTGATATCTTAAATAATTTTGATTTTAAAAATTTGTCAGATACTATTTTTAATTACAGTAATGAGAGAAGATCGAGACCCATCGCAAGGAGAATAATTAATTTAAGACCAATAAAAAGTGTCAACGATTTGGTTGAGGCTATCAGAAGAAGTACTCCACCAAAAAACAGAGTAAAAACATTAGCAAGGGTTTTTCAGGCAATACGAATTGAAGTAAATAATGAAATAAATCTTTTAAAAGAATTCCTGTCATCTTTTACGAATAAACTAAATAATGGTGGACGAATAGCAATTATTAGCTTTCACTCAATAGAAGATCGATTAATAAAACATAATTTTAAACAAATGGGTCTAAACGGAAGTTTAGACATTCATACTAAAAAACCAATTATACCAACGAGATATGAAATGTCCAAAAATTTACGATGTAAAAGCGCAAAACTTAGAATAGCTGAAAAAAGACCCTATGCATAGAAAAAGAATAACAAAGAAACAACAAAGTTTGATCCAAGGATTTCTATTTTTTCTATTTACAATAGGCACAGTTTGTTGCCTCATAATTTATTTATGGGTCTATACTGAAATTGATGAAACAACATTAACGATTGAGATTCAGAATACTACTCTTAAAGAATTTGAGAATCAACTTTCAACTCTAAAAAGCCAAATTGAATTGTTAAGTAGAGCAGATATGATTTCAAAGAGAGCTACTGAAGAATTAAATATGGTCTTTACTGAACCAGAAATCTTTCAAATCATTTTGAATGATCCAAGAGAACTTAAATGACTAAGACTTATCAAAAGTACAGAACAAGGATAATGATTCTTTTTGCAACTATAGTTTTTTCTTGGTTCAGTTTATGTTTCAGATTGTTTCAAGTCCAAATTTTAAACGGGCATAATTATCAAAAGACAGTTTTAAAACAATCTCAAAAGCTAAAAATTATTCCTGGGAATAGAGGAAATATTTTCGATCGAAATGAAAAACCTTTAACTCGAAACATTATTCATTATACAATATGTGCTAACCCTGAAAAAGTATTAAAAAAGGAAGAACTATCTAACGTTTTAAGTGAATTTACTGGAAAACCAGCAAAGATATATTTAGATAAACTCAATTCTAAGAATAAATTTATCTATTTAGATAGAAATCTAAGAAAGAACCCCTACAGTCATATTAAAACATCAAAATATGATGGATTATCTATCGAGAAAAAGTATCATCGGTTTTACCCGCACAAGCAAATTGGAGCACAATTAATAGGTTATACCGATTTAGACAAAATTGGGATATCTGGTATTGAAAAAGATTATGATAAATTTTTGAAATCAGAAAAGGGATGGACATATAAGACAAAAGGATGGAGTGGAAAAATCCAAAGTAAAAGTGGAATGCCCTTCCTTGCTCCAAAAGATGGGTGCAATATTTATATAACTATTGATTTGGACTATCAATCAATCCTTGAATCTGAATTAAATAGAAGAGCTTCTGAAACAAACGCCTCATCTGCAACAGGTCTTATCTTAAACCCGCAAACTGGTGAAATATTAGCTTTAGCCACCTCACCAGGTTTCGATAACAATGAATTTTTTTCTAGTAATGCTAAAAGTCATAGGATCCGTTCAATTACTGATCAATTTGAACCGGGGTCAACATTTAAACCCTTTGCAGCAATTGCAGGTATATCAAATGAGATAATGGGAGCATATGATGAATTTAATTGTGAAAATGGGGAATATATTTACTATGACATTCCGATAAGAGATCATGAGAAAAGAGGAATTTTGAGCCTGCCACAAATTATATCTTTCTCAAGTAATGTCGGTATTGTGAAAATAGCTGAAAAAATAGGGTCCAACAACCTATATGCAGCGACGAGAAGTTTTGGATTTGGGTCAAAAACAGGAATTAGTTTAAATGGTGAATCAAAAGGAAAATTAAATCCTACAAAAAGCTGGAGTGCAGTTTCACTTGGTCAAATTGCAATGGGTCATGAAGTTGCTGTTACAGCTTTACAATTAGCAATGGCATATTCAGCAATTGCAAATGGGGGATATTTATTAAAGCCCCTGCTGATAAAGAGTATTTTAAATCAGTCTAATGAAATAGTCTATGAGGAAAAATCAAACATTATCAGAAAGATATCTAATGAGAGCACAATGAAGGACCTCAGAGAAATTCTACGTAGAGTTGTTGCAGAAGGAACAGGTCATAATGCTGAAGTAAAAGGTTGGGATATTGCTGGCAAAACCGGAACTGCTCAAAAATTTCAAAATGGGAAGTACTCTGATAATCAGTTTATTTCAAATTTTATTGGATTTTTTCCTTATAAAAATCCGCAAGTTTTAGTTTTTGTCATGCTCGATGAACCAGAGGTACCTTACCACTGGGGTGCTGAAGGTGCTGCAGTTGCCTTTAAACGCATTGCTACAAGAATAATAAATATGGATGACAATATAATACCACCAAACCCAAAAGGTAAAACTTTAGCAGAAATTAAAATAAAAGAAGAAAGTGAATTTGCCAAATCAGTCATTAATAATAGAGATTTAATAGATTTATCCACTAACGGTATTTTAACGAATAAAATGAAAGTTCCTGAACTAAGAGGGTTGAGTTTAAGAAAGGCAATATTCACTTTAAACGAAAATAAACTGAAGTTCAATGTTGATGGAAGTGGAAAAGTAATTTGGCAAAGCCCAAAACCGGGTAGTTTAGTTTCAAAAGGGTCTACAATATCTATGGGGTTAAACTAATGATGTTGCATAAAATTATTAAACCTCTTGTAGAGACCATTAATAATTTTCCAAATGTCAATATCAAAAATATAAAATTAAATTCAAAGGAAGTACAACAAGGAGACTTATTTGTTGCAGTAAATGGCAATATTTTTGATGGAAATAATTTTATTGATGAAGCTATTGAATTAGGAGCTTCAGCGATTATTACCAGTAATAGAAAAGTGCAAAAAAGATCGATACCTCATATTTTTGTTCATGATGCTCGAAAGACTCTATCCAAAGTTGCTTCAAGCTTTTATGGTGATCCATCAAAGGAATTAAAGGTTATTGGAATCACTGGAACCAATGGAAAAACAACAACAGCATCTTTAATCTATTCGATTTTAAAGAGTGCAAAAGTTAAAGTTGCTCAAATTGGAACTTTGGGGATTAAAGGTGAAAAGAAAATACAATCAAACCCACTAACAACTCCTGATGCGTTGACATTGCAAAAAACATTTTCATATCTACTTAAAAATAATTTTACGCATGTAGTTATGGAAGTCTCATCACATTCTTTAAGTCAAAACAGAGTAGATAACATTGATTTTGATATAGCTCTATTTACCAATTTAACTTCTGACCATCTTGACTATCATAAAGATATAGAATCTTACTTTAGAGTAAAGTCTATCTTATTTGAGATGCTACGCTCAGATGCAATTGCAATAGTAAATAATTCAGAAATCTTTGGTAAAAGAATAATAAGAAAATGTAAATCACATCACATCACATATTCAGCCAAAAATAAAAGTGATATTATTTTTAATAATTTAAAAATAAACATGGATGGATTAAAAGGCAGGATAAGCATTAGTGACAAAAATTATAAGGTAAAATCTCGCTTGATTGGTGATTTTAATAGCGAGAATATTCTTGCTGCGGTAGCATGTGCCCATTTCCTTAAAATTGAGACTGACAAAATAGAAAAAGGAATTGAAAAGTGTTCAAATATCCCTGGACGAATGGAAATCTTCAAGATGGAAAATGGAGCAAAGGTAATCATTGATTATGCGCATACGCCTGATGCTTATGAAAAAGTGCTTTTCAATATAAAAGAATTAAACCTTAATTTTAAAAATTTATACGTTCTTTTTGGCACAGGAGGTGATAGAGACAAATCTAAAAGAAAGAAAATGGGCTCAATTGTAGAAACCTTTGCAACCCATGCCTTTATTGTACCAGATAACCCCAGAACAGAAGATCAAGTTGCTATATTTAAAGATATTAAGTCTGGCTTCAAAAAAAATAACTATACATTTTTCGATGATAGGGATCTAGGTGTAAAAACTGTTATTGGTAATTCAAAAGAAAGAGATGTCGTAGTTATTTTTGGAAAAGGTCGAGAAAATTATCAAATAATTGGTAAAGAAAAAGTTTATCAATCTGATTTGGATATTATAAAGAGTTACCAATGAGAATTGACATAGTGCATCCAAAAATTTTCTCAAGTTTTTTTTATAATTCAACTAAAACAAGATTAAAGTCTAATATAAAGGGAATCTCCACAGATACACGTGAAATTTTTGAAGGTGATCTTTTTATAGCAATAAAGGGTAATGACTTTGATGGAAATAATTTCATAAAAAGAGCATCAAAACTTGGTGCATCTGCTGCATTAGTATCCACAATAAGCATTAAAACCAGAATCCAACAAGTTAAAGTAAAAAATCCAGTTGACACTTTGATAAGAATTGCAACCTTGTGGCGTCAACAATTTAAAATTCCCGTAATAGCCATAACAGGATCTAATGGAAAAACATCTACTAAAGAATTGCTCCATCATCTCTTTTCAGGTTCCTATAAAGTGCATGCTACAAATAAAAATTTTAATACTAGACTAGGCCTGTCATTAACATTACTTGAGCTCAATGAATTTCATGAAATATCAATTTTAGAACTAGGCTCAAGCATGCCGGGAGAAATAAAAGCATTATGTGAAATTTCAGATCCAACTCATGGTTTAATAACCAATATTGCACCGGCCCATTACATGAATTTTGGATCAATTCAAAATATTGTAAATGAAAAAATCGAATTATTTAATTATTTAGAAAATGGCACATGCTTTTTAAATGTAGCTGATAAAGAACTTAGTAAGGTTCATATTAAAGGTAAAAGAATAACTTTTGGAATCAATGTTAACTGCGATTTTAAAGGAATAACTAGTTTAAATAATGATGGGACGTTCAATCTAACTATTGCCAAAAGTATAACTTTAAAACGCTTACGGAATTCTTCCTTTATTAAAAATATTATATCTACCTCAGCAGTCGCTTTAACAATTGGATTGAAAGAGAGTATGATAAAGTCAAAAGTTGATTCATTCCAAACACCAAGAGGAAGGTGTCAAATTTCCAAAGTCAATGGAATCACTATAATAGATGATACATACAATGCCAATTTAAACTCATCCATAGCAGCTCTTGACTATTTGAATACTTTTTCAGATGGGGGTCGAAGACTTTTTGTTTTTGGAGATATGTTGGAACTTGGTAAAAAAAGTATTAAACAGCACGAATTGATTGGTGAAAAGTGTTTAAATCTAAATTTAGATTATCTTTTTACAATTGGAAAACATAGCTCCCATACATTTAAAAGTTTTAATAGTATAAATAAAAAGCACTTTTTAAATCCGAACGATTTAATTTTTTCATTAAAGAGATATATCAGAAGAAATGATAAAATTTTATTTAAAGGATCACGAGGAATGAGGATGGAAAATATCATCAAGGAAGTTTTTTCAAGCTGATGTTATATAATCTATTGACACCCTTTAAAGACTTCTATTCAATCTTTAACTTGTTGGAGTATATTACTTTTAGGGCAGGTGCAGCAGCAATCTTAGCTTTGCTGATATCATTTTTCTGGGGGCCTTCAATAATTAGAATTCTCAAAAAAAACCAAATAAAAGAGGAGATTAGGTCATCTGGACCGAAAACTCATTTCAAAAAGAAAGGTACCCCAACCATGGGAGGAGTATTAATTTTAACATCTCTTTTAGTTCCCACTCTACTTTTTGCAAAACTTGATAATCCATATATTATTGTAATTATTTTTTCTACAATTTGGATGGGCTTCGTAGGCTTTTTAGATGATTACTTAAAGGTAATTAAAAAAATAAAAAATGGGTTGCCACCAAGAATTAAGATTCTATTTCAAATATTACTAGGGTGCGCTGTAAGTTTTTATCTTTACAACATTAATAATTCAATAATGTATAATCCAAAGATTTCTATCCCGTTTCTAAAAAATGTGGAGATTGACTTTGGATTACTCTACCCACTATTGATCATATTGATTATTACAGGTACATCAAATGCTGTTAATTTAACAGATGGATTGGATGGATTAGCCTCAGGGTTACTTGCAATATGTTTTATAGTTTTCGCTTGTATTGCATACTTATCAGGAAGAGTAGACTTCTCAAATTATTTAAATATTTTATATTTACCTAACTCTAGTGAACTAACAATATTCTCTGCTGCAATGGCAGGATCATGTATTGGATATTTATGGTATAATACACGTCCTGCAGAAATTTTTATGGGCGACACAGGCTCTTTATCGACCGGTGCTGCACTTGGAACAATAGCAGTATTGCTTAAAAAGGAATTATTATTGATAATAATTGGAGGAGTCTTTGTTTGGGAGGCTGTTTCAGTAATAATTCAAATCTCTTATTTTAAATATACCAAAATTAGATATGGCACAGGTTCAAGATACTTTAAAATGGCACCTATACATCATCATTTTGAACTATCTAAATGGCCAGAATCCAAAGTCGTAGTACGTTTTTGGATAATAGGATTACTATTTGCACTATTTTCATTAACAACATTTAAAGTTCGTTGATGAAAGTAAAAAACAAGAGAATAACTGTTTTAGGAATGGGAAAAAGTGGATATGGTGCCGCAAAATTAGCAAACCATTTGGGCGCGCGAGTATTTGTAAGTGACAAAGGTAATGAAAAAACCACTCTATCGAACGCAAATAAGTTACTGGTAAAATATAACATCGCTTTTGAAACGGGATTGCATTCGAAGAATATCTATGATTCAAATTTAATTATTGTATCTCCGGGTATTTCTAAAAATTCTAAAGTTGTTAAAGATGCGGTAAAATTAAAAATACCAGTTATAAGTGAAATAGAGTTTGCATTTCATTACACCAAAAGTCCAATTATTGCTATAACAGGTTCTAATGGTAAAACAACTACATCAAAAATTTTATTTGATATGTTAAAAAATACCGATATCAAACCAGTTCTTGGAGGCAATATTGGAATATCATTTTCGGAGCAAGTGCTATATGAAATAGTTAAACCAAAGAAAAATCAAATTTACATTTTAGAAATTTCAAGTTTTCAGTTGGAAATAATTAAAAATTTTAAACCAAATATTGCAATATTTTTAAATATATCTAATGATCATTTGGATAGGCATATAACCATGGATGAATACATTAAAATGAAATTTAGATTAATCGAAAATATGATTGAAAAAGATATAATCATATATAATGGAGATGACGAAATATTAGTAAGAGGTTTTAAAAACATCACTCAAGATAAAATAAAGTTTAGCATAAAGTCTCAGACTAAACACTTTTCGCTAAGAAATGGTTGTGTACTCAATGGTAAAAATAAGAACATTTTATCTGAAAACAACTTTTCCATTCCGGGGAAACATAATATTTCGAATTTCTTTGCTGCCGCGACTTGTGCTAAGAGTTTGAATGTTTCAGAGCAAAAAATTATAAGAACCTTTAAATCGTTTGAAGGGGTACAACATAGACTTGAATATGTAAAAAATATAAACAACATAAAATTCATTAATGATTCTAAAGCTACAAACATTGATTCGGTAATTACGGCAATAAATACTATAAAAGAACCAATTATTCTTCTTTTAGGCGGTCGAAATAAAAATTCGAATTTCCGGTTACTCCTTCCACACATCAAAGCTAGTCTTATCAAATTAGTTATTTCATATGGAGAATCCGGCGGGCATATTAAAACTGTTATAGGGGATGCGGTAAGATCTTACTCAACTATAGATCTTAACTCTGCAGTTAAAAAGGCCCATAATCTAGCTGCAGCCGGGGATACCATATTGTTATCTCCTGGCTGCGCTAGTTTTGATCAATTTTCTAATTTTGAAGAAAGAGGCAATCATTTCAAGAATTATGTCAAAAACCATATTTGAATATGATTGATATTTTATCAAATAAATATGACCGCCAATTATTATTTTATTTATTAATTCTAATTACTTTTGGCATTGTAATGCTGTATAGCGCTAGTTGGTATGAATCTTTTGCAAATTCTAATGGTGAAACTGATAAACTTTATTTAAAAAACCATTTAAAAAGATTAGCAATTGGTTCTTTATTCTTTTTGACCTTCCTTTTACTTGATTACAAAAAACTCAAAATTATTGCACCTTATTTAATTATTTTTACGATAATTCTTCTAATTATTACAAAAGCATACTATTTATTAAATGGATACTCATGGTATAAGCCGTCTAGATGGCTTTATGTTGGTCCTATTTCGATACAAACCTCAGATATTGCAAGATTTTCAATTATAATCTTTATGGCCTATTATGCTGATAAAAAAAGGGTTTTATTAAAGAATCTATACACAGGGTTATTACCTGCTATTTTTATTTTAATATCTATTATGGGATTAATTATCATCCAACCTGATTATAGTACAGCAATAATGATTGGAATCATTGGAGTAACTATCCTTTTCATTGGAGGTGCCAAGATAAGGCATTTATCCTCCTTGAGCCTATTTGGATTACTTATTGGAATACCAATTTTATTATCTAGAGAATATAGAAAAAAGCGGCTTCTATCCTTTTTTGGTCTAGATAATAATCAGGATATGGGGTATCAAGCAAACCAATCACTAATCGGCCTTGGGAATGGTGGATTTTTTGGAGTAGGGCTCGGTAATAGTGTGGAAAAAAACCATTTTTTACCAACCCCTCATACAGATTTTATATTTTCTATTATAGGTGAAGAATTAGGGTTTATTTTGGGTACGATTCCAGTATTAACATTATTTTTACTAATCTTCGTTCGAGGTTTGAAAATTGCTAAGCTCTCTACTGATCCGTTTGCACTTCTTTTAAGTGTTGGCATTTCATTTAATTTAATTTTGTATGCATTTGTGAATGCTGCGGTTGTCACTGGATTATTTCCAGTGACAGGGCTTCCTATGCCTATGATAAGTTATGGTGGTAGTGGTACTATTATAAATCTAGCAATGATCGGTATTTTATTAAATATTTCAGAATCAAAAAGATCATTAAATAACGGTAAATGGAATACGGTAATTTATGGGTAAATTAAGAATTTTAATTACTGGTGGCGGAACAGGAGGACATTTATTCCCTGCATTGGCTATTGGTGATGAATTAAAAAGGAAAAACCTTGATACTACAATTCATTATGTTGGATCAAGATATGGATTAGAATCAAAAGTTTATCCAATAAAAGATGTTTTACACACGTTAATTCCAATCAGAGGAATACAAAGAAAACTCAGTATCAGTAATATTAAAAAAAATCTAATTCTTCCTTTTAATATTATGTCATCTATTTCAAAAGTAAATAGGCTACTAAATAAATTTAAACCTCAAATAATAATAGGTACAGGGGGTTATGCATCAGCTATTCCTATTTTAATAGGTTTGAGAAAAAAACCTATTCCTTATATCGTTATCCAGGAACAAAATTCTTATCCAGGATTAACAAATAAATTTTTTGCTAAAAACGCAGATCTAATCTTTACAGCATTTACTGAAACTGCCAAGCACCTTGGCAGAGACGTCATAAATTCTGGAAATCCAATTCGATTTGGAATTAATGAAGGTGATAGAGGAAAATCTAGAAAATTTTTCCAATTTAATAAAAATATTAAAGTTCTTTTTTTATTTGGTGGCAGTCAGGGTTCATCATTTTTAAATAGTATCATGGAAAAATTAATCTTGAAAATGAGGAATATTAAACTTCAAATCCTATGGCAAACAGGAGATAATGAATATTCAAAATTTAAGAAGTACAATTCAGATTTAATTAGAGTGATACCCTTTATACACAACATGGCAGATGCATATTCAATTGCAGATTTAATAATTTGTAGGAGTGGAGCACTTACGATATCCGAAATTACAATTTGTGGAAAACCATCTATTCTAATCCCCCTACCCTCCTCTGCTTCAAATCATCAATTTAAAAATGCGAGAGTATTAGAAAAAAATGGTGCATCTTTCTTGGTAGAAGAGAGAAAGGTTAACATAAATAGTTTTTTTAATATGGTGATAGATTTAACTAAAAATAAAAAAGAGTTAAAAAAGATGAGTGCTGCTTCAAAAGCAATGGCAAAACCCAACTCAACAAAAGACATTGTGCAAAAGCTATTAAGTACTTTTAAATGAAGTATAGAAAAATAAATAATATTTTTTTTGTTGGAATTGGCGGAATTGGTATGAGCGGGATAGCAGAATTATTGAATGAACAAGGATTTAACGTTTCAGGATCGGATATATATGAAAATGAAAATGTAAAAAGGTTAAAAAGACTTGGAATTAAAGTAAGCATTGGCCACAGCCCAAAAAGTATATCAAGAATTGATTTATTAGTATACTCAAGCGCCGTTCCAAAAGAGAATCCTGAAATTCTTACGGCAAAGCAAAAATCAATTCCAGTAATTCGGAGAGCAGAGATGCTAGGTGACTTGATCTCATTAAAAGAGACTAGCATAGCAGTAGGTGGCACACATGGGAAAACAACGACCTCATCGATAATTGGTTCTGTGCTTGCATCTGCAAACCTTGATCCAACTTTAATAATAGGGGGATTAGTTAAAAGCATAAATAGTAACACAAAAATGGGAACAGGAAAAATAATAATAGTTGAAGCTGATGAATACGACAGAAGTTTTCTTGCTTTAAAACCTACTATTGCAATCATAACAAATATTGAATTGGAACATACCGACTGTTATAAAAATATTGATGAGTTAAAAAATGCATTTATCCAATTTGCGAGGTCAATACCATTTTATGGACAATTATTTATTTGTATAGATTCACCAATTCTTAATGAAATCTCGAAGTATATAGAGAGACCAATTGTAACTTATGGACTTTCTGATAATGCACAATATCAAGCAAAAAATTTATCATACAATAAAAATAAATCGACATATGATGTTTTTTATGATAGTAAAAAATTTGGCAGGATTAGTATTAACCTCCCTGGAGAGCATAATATATTAAATTCATTAGTTTCTATAGCATTGTGCAATGAAATGAAAGTTCCATTTAAAAAAGTAAAGAAAGGTTTATCAAATTATAAAGGTGTAAGAAGAAGATTTGAAATAAAGGGTACTTTTAATGACATAATGGTGGTTGATGATTATGCACATCATCCTACAGAAGTTACTGCAACACTATTAGCAGCAAAAAGAGGTTGGCAAAAGCGGGTAGTAGTTGCTTTTCAACCTCACTTATATACTAGAACACTTCAATTTCACAAAGAATTTGCAAATTCTTTATTGATAGCTGACATAATAATAATAACCGATATTTATCCAGCGAGGGAAGAACCAATTGCTGGAGTATCTGCAAGATTAATTGTTGACCATTTAAAAAAAGCTAAAAAAGAGAATTGTATATATATACCTGATCTTAATGATCTGGAGAGAGAACTTGATAAAATTATTGAACCTAATGACTTATTTATAACAATAGGTGCAGGTACAATATGGCGATATAGTGATTCGTATGCGCAACATTTAAATCAACAATATAACTATTCATGACTAACACACATCTAAAAGATCTAAAAGGAATTGTAACAGGCCTATTTCTAGAAAATGAGTTGATGTCTAAACACACCTCGTATGGTGTAGGTGGCCCAGTTAAGGCTTTTATCATACCAAAAGATCGGCTTGATTTAATTAATATTTTAAAGTTCTCAAATAATCACAGTATTGAAACACATTTTATAGGCTCAGGGTCAAACATACTTTTCTCTGATAATGAAATAGATGGAATTGTAATAAGCCCACTTAAATCCCTAAGAAATTTTAGTATTTCTAATAATACGATCATTGCAGAATCAGGCGTAATGCTTGGGAAAATGGTAAAAGAATCTATTAAAAATGAGCTCACTGGTTTAGAATCATTAATTGGTGTACCAGGAACTCTTGGAGGAGCACTTTCAATGAACGCAGGTGCTTACGGGTCAGAAATTTCAAATCACCTAATATCTGTAAAGATGATGTCTATGGATGGTAAAATAAAAGGTTATGCCAAAAATCAATTAAAATTTTCTTACAGAAACTCAAATTTTAAATCAAATGAGTTCATTCTAGAAGCTAAATTTGTTTTAGAGAGTGATTCTATTGAAAATATAAAAGCTCGATCAAAAGAAAATAGCTCAAGTAGAAAGGAAAACCAACCTTTAAGGTATAGATCCGCAGGAAGTGTTTTTAAAAATAGTAGTCAATATACTGCCGGATACCTAATAGATAATGCGGGCCTAAAAGGTTTAAAATCAGGTGACGCTCAAATATCTACAAAACATGCTAATTTTATTATTAATCATGGTAAAGCAAAAGCAACTGATATTTTAAAGTTAATTAAAATTATAAAGCAAAAAGTATTTGATAAATATAAAATTTTATTAGAATTAGAGATTAAGACTCTTGGATTTAAACCAAATGATATAGAAAAAATCAATGTTTAAAAAAACTAAGAAGAATAAAACTAAATCATTTATTACTCCAATAATGTATTTATTTGTTTCACTTATTTTAGCAATCAGTGCATTTAGATGGGTAGGATATTATTACAATTTTGATGATAAAAAATTCTATTTCCCCGATACAACTATTCTAGATAAGACAAATTATATATCTTTATTAAATGAAATATCTAAGGAAGAATTAACAGGGATAAAGATTTCACAACTAAATAAAGTAATTGAAAAGCACCCGTATGTAGAAGCCGCTCGAATAAGTAATCGTTACCCAAATATTATTATGATTGAAATAGTCGAGCGTAAACCAATTGCAATTTTAGAAATAGATCCTCTAACAATGGTAGATAGCAATGGATATGTACTTCCTTCTAAAAATAATTTTAAAAATATTGATCTTCCTATTTTAGCAAACATTGGTGATTTAGAAAATACCATGAATTTTGGAGAAAAATCGACATCCAGGGTGGTTAATAAAGCGGTTTCATGGTTATCTTACATAAAAAAATATCACTCCTCTCTCTACAAAAATATATCTGAATTGAAAGTATCTTCATCAGATGAATTAGAGCTAATATTACTGGACTATCCAACAAAGATTTTTTTGGGTCAAAAAAAGGTTAAGTCTCGAATAAACTCGCTACTAAAATTTAAAGAGAAACTTAAAACCAACAAAATTACAGATTATAATTATTTAGACCTGCGTTATGACAATCAGATAATTGCAATGGAAAGAGGTTTATGAATCCTATATCAAATATAAATGATTCTAGAATTACAGTTGGACTTGATATTGGCTCTAGAGGTATCAAATGTGCTATCGGCGAGATTAAGGCTGAGAATAATAATGTAAAATTATTGGGTGTATCTGAAATGGAGTCGGCTGGTATAAAAAAAGGTATAATTATTGATCGCGATGTTTTAATAGATCGAATTGAGAAAGTTATCAATAGTGCTGAACTAATGGCTGATGAAAAAGTAACTAAACTTTCTTTATCTATTACCGGGAATCATATTAGATGCATCAACACTCAATCTGCAATATCTTTAAACCATACAAATGGCCTATCTAATGGGATAAAAGAAAAGGTTATTGGAGATTCTGATATACTGCAAGTTTTAAGTTCCTCACAATCTATATCATTACCAATAGATAGAGATATTTTACATACAATACCTCAAGAATATTCAGTTGATATGCTTGATGAAATAAAAAATCCAGTTGGCATGATTGGCAGACGTTTAGAGAGTAAGGTACACCTTGTAACTGCTGCTACCACAGCCATGAGCAACATAGCAAATTGTGTAGAGGAATTAGGATTAACTGTTGAGAACATTGTATTCCAGCCATTAGCCTCTGCATTAGCGGTAATAGACGAAGATGAAATGGAACTTGGTATAACATTAGTTGAACTTGGTTATACCACAACTAATATAGCAGTTTATCAAAAAGGCTCTATAAAACATTCTGCCGTACTACCAATTGGATCAAAAAGCATTACAAATGATATTGCTGTTATGCTACAAATTAGCATAAAAGAGGCAGAAGAAATTAAAATAAAATATGCTTCGGCATTGTCTTCAATGTCATCATCAGATTTGATGATAGAATTTTCAAAAACTTTTAAAAGTAAAAGTGCCTCCATATCGGAAAATGAAGTATCAAAGTATGTGGAGGCAAGAACTCAAGAAATATTTCAAATGGTATTTCAAGAGATTTCTAAAGCAGATATTAAGGATCCCTTAACCTATGGTATTGTTTTAACAGGTGGAGGCGCCTTGATGAGAAATATTGTACCAATGTTAGAAAAAACTTTTAGTATCAAGGCTCGCATCGGACAATCAATAAAAATAGAAGCTGCAAAAGATATTGCTGATGGACCCAATTTTACAACATGCATGGGATTATTACTCTGGCCACTTCATACTAAAGACTTCAGCCAATTGAGAAATAATCAAAATAAAAGTTTTAGAGGAATATTAAAAAGAATTCGACATACCATAGAGAATATGTTTTAACAAACCAATAAGTAAGGAGAAAGAAATGTTATTTGAATTTGACAGTTTATCTGAACAGAAAGCTAAAATTAAAGTAATTGGAGTAGGAGGGGCAGGAGGAAATGCAGTTACTAGAATGATAACAACAGGTATGGAAGGTGTAGACTTCATTGCCATAAATACTGATGCGCAAGATCTTGATAATAACCCAGCCGAAAATAAAATTCAAATTGGAAAAAGTCTAACAAAAGGACTTGGTGCGGGAGCCAACTCCAATGTTGGAAAGGAAGCAGTAGAGTCAGATAAAGAAGCTATTACTTCTTTAATGGAGGGAGCTGATATGGTTTTTATAACTGCTGGAATGGGTGGTGGAACTGGTACTGGTGCCTCACCAGTAATATCTCAAATAGCTAGGGAATTAGGAATATTGACTGTAGGCATTGTGACTCTACCATTTAGGTTTGAGGGCCCAAAAAGAATGAAACGTGCTTCAGAGGGCATGATCGAAATGAAAAAAGCATGTGATACTTTAATAGCAATTCCAAATCAAAAACTAATGTCAATCGTTGACAAGTCAACTACTTTACCTGAGGCATTCCAAATGGCTGATACAATTCTCCATCAAGCGACCAAAGGTATTTCGGACCTAATAAATGTTCAGGGCGTAATTAATCTGGATTTTGCTGATGTAGAGACAATAATGAAAAATATGGGAGAAGCGATAATGGGAACTGGTACTGCTTCTGGGGATGAAAGAGCAGTTTTAGCAGCTCAACATGCTATCTCCAGTCCACTTCTTGATGATGCATCAATAAGAGGTGCTCAAGGTGTTTTAGTGAATATCACCGGAGGTAATAACCTAACGCTTATGGAAGCTAATGAAGCTACCAGCATTATTTTTGAAGAAGCAGGTCAAGATGCAAACATTATTTTTGGAGCTGTCATAGATCCAAACCTAAAAGATGAATTAAGTGTTACCGTAATTGCAACAGGTTTCAACATACCTAAATCAGAGATTGAAGAAGTGAATAAAATTAAAGAAGATGAGTCCTTTAAACCACCAAAAACGAATCAATTACAAGAAGTAGAAAATAAACCCTTACATGCTCAAAAAGAGAGTGATCAGAAAGAAAATATAGATTCAGAAAAAGTTATAACTTTTGATGATACTTCAGATTCGCCTGTTATTTATGGGAAAGATTTGCAAATACCAGCTTTTATAAGAAGAAGACATGATTAAGAGTAGTGAAAAATATTATACTAATTTGTACTTTTTTCATT
>CACLYL010000033.1 GCA_902611135.1 uncultured Fidelibacterota bacterium
GGTCAAGAGTTAAACTATCAATCAAAGAAGTATCAGGAAATATCGTTAAATGAGTTAATGTATCCGCTAATCCATTGTAAAAATTAGCTGTATCTTGAGATACTAGAACCACTGCATTTGCACCAAATTCAAAATTATTTTCATAATCTAAAAAGACTTTAACGCTTTTGATTTGCTCAATAGTGTCTAAACGGTCTAAAGATTGAGCATCAATTTTAATTGAACTTGAATCGTCTATTTCAAAGGCTAATGGAGCTAAAACTTTCAAGCGACCTGCTAAGGTATCTTGAGTAGAAACTGAACCATATTCAATCAAGGACCCCACTTCAGCGGTTCCATATGCAAGCAAAGAATTAGGGTTTATGTTTATTAAATCTTGTAAGTCGTCTATCATGAAATTTGGCGTTTCAATTATGTTAATCCCATCAATTATTTTTGAAAAGGATTCTCCTGTTTCATCATTATGTGAGGAAAGTACAAGATCTAATACAACTGGTAGTTCAATATTTGATAAAAAGGAGAACTCCATTTGAAGTTGATAAAAATTTAAATCCTCAACCTCTGAGGGAAGTTCAATGACTTGCTTAACTGAATCAATATCCACTGTAACTGGATCAACATAACCGCTTATGCTTGAAAATGAAAGGCTATCAATCAAAACATCGATTGCAATACTTTGCCCAAAAGAGAGGGTCATTTCCTCATCGGAAGGAATATCTATTATAGATTTATAATTTATTATTTGAGGGTCTACATCTAAATTAAGATCAAGGTTATATCCTCTTAAATCAATTAGAACTGTCAAAGGCTCACTTGTTAAAGCAAAAGTAGTGTCTAATTTTTCATCATTTTTTATAAACTCATTGATGGAAAAATTAACCATAGCGTTTATTCCAATTCCATTTGTAAACGAAAGCTCCATAATTCCATTTTGCAAAGTGGCGATATCTACTTTAGTTTCAGTTTCCAGTTCGATGATATTAGAATCAATCATAGCCTCCTGACTAAGGAAACCCTGAAATTCGGAAAATGTCAAATCTTCACCCAAATTTTCACCGCCTAAGGAAATGGTAACAACGATACTATCCTCAGAGTCTATTGGTACTAAATCATCACCACTATCAATAGTCAATACAGTATAATTATAATTTATACTTTGATTTTGAGCATCCATGATTAGAATATGATTTTTCATGTTATTTTGATCACTTTGGTCAATCATATCTCCTGCAATGTCTAAAGTTGTCTGAAAAGCAAGCCCATTAGGAGTTTCAATAGATGGAATTATAATGGATAGTTGACTTCCTACTGCCATATAATTGTTTACATTAATATTTAAAAATCCATTTTGAATAACTGCTCTGGTGACTTTGTTGGAGTCAGGCTCTAAACTAATCAAACCATTTTCTTCAATCATTTGCTCAGGAACTTTTGCCTCTGCAGAAATAACCTCTAGATTATTTGCACTAATTCCAACTACAAAACTAGAATTCTTTGCATCTTCATCTATATTTATTGCGATACCAGAAGTTCCCTGACAATTACCAGTAACTCTTACAAAAATTGATCCTGGAAGAGTCATTCCAGATAGATCTAGAGAATCCGTTGCACTTCCACCATTTGCATCTATCAGAGCATCAAACTCGATGCTTGCCCCTTCAATATCTACTGTGTCTGTACCATTGAATTGCTGTAATTGAACTAAGACTGGTGGACCTAATGGAATAACCATTCCATTATCTATTGTAATTCGCAAGTAACCGCTTGAAAATTCAGCGTATCCAAAGTCATCGAATGAAAAAGGATTCAATATAGGCGTGATTTCAAACTCTGGTATAGATGATGAGGTTCCATTTTCAATATTTTCAATATCGGGATATATATCCCTGAAAACAAATGGTTCAACATTAGAGGGTTCAATATCTTTAAGTTTTATTGGACCTATTTCAGACACTATTTTTTTATCAACATCTGCAATGGTAACATCTTCAACGCTCTGAGAAAAAGAAGTTGAAATGGGATCAATTTCTAACTTATTACCTACTTTAATACTCTCAATCTCTATCTGTTTTCTATAAATAAATATTGAATCATCCACTGGTTCCTGCTCAAAGTATTGATTAAGAGGCCTGATAAAGATACTGGAGTCATCTGATAATGAACCTAGATTAACACTTTCTTCACCTAAAGGTATTTCTACTTCAGTAATCCAACGAAATAGAATCTCATCCTCGGGTAGATCTATTGAGCAAGACATTATGAAAATGGGTAAAATAAAAAAGTAAAATTTTTTCATTTTCATCTTACTTTAAATACGGTTTTATTTTTTAGTCGAAGGATTTGAATCAACAATATCAATCAAATCAACTTCAAATATTAATGCGCTATTTGCTGGAATTCCAGGTTTATTTCTTGAACCATATGCCATTCTGGGATGAATAAAAAATTTATATTTTGCTCCAATTTTCATAAGTTGAAGGCCTTCTGTCCATCCTCTGATAACTTGATTTAAACCAAATACGGTTGGTTCGCCTCTTTTTATCGAACTATCGAACTCTGAACCATCGATCAGAGTTCCAACGTAATGAACCTTAACTCTATCAGTTTTTATCGGTGAAGCTCCACTTCCCTCACTCATTACTAAATATTGTAACCCTGAAGGCGTCACTTTAACATTTGGTTTACTTTTATTTTCATCTAAGAAGTCTTCGGCAACCTTTAAGTTATTTTCTCCTTCTTTTTTTCCTCTTTCTCGAATTGACTTTTGAAGAGCGGACATTACTTGACGTCTCTTTTGATGATCTAATTTTACGACATCTGTCTCAAGTGCGTCGGTTAGTCCTGCTAAAAATATATCATAATCAACTTCAACATTCTGTCGTTTAAGATTTTCTCCAAGATCAGCA
The DNA here is from genome assembly GCA_902611135.1 of uncultured Fidelibacterota bacterium. Classification (GTDB taxonomy): domain Bacteria; phylum Fidelibacterota; class Marinisomatia; order Marinisomatales; family UBA1611. Next base: position 2,907 of record CACLYL010000033.1, read on the forward strand.
CCAAGGGCATAGCTTGTTGAGTCTTTAAATGTGTCAAGAGAAGATATTGATTTTGTTCTTGGAGATAATTGCTTCGAATTATTTTCACAAGCTGAAAAAAATATTGTTACTAAAATTATTAAACTATATTTCATGGTTCCCTTTCAAAATTAAATGTTCATATGAAAAAAAGTATTACACATCATTCATTTCCCAGAGCTAACATAACAACTCCAGATAAAATAGCTATCAAAGCCAAACCCAATATTGGATTACCGCCAATAAAAGATAAAATTACAGTGATAAATTTCAATACAAAAATTATCAATCCTCCAAAAATTAAATACCATCCAAGTTGTTTCTTTTGCATTAGCTTGATCCTTTATGAAAACCTTGCATTTACGATTACTTAAAAATTAGTTATGATGTTATAAATAAATTACAGAATTTTAAATTATAAATTTGCAATTTTTAATGATACCTATATCAAATTTTTCAATTAGAACTTTTTGCGGGGGATATGATAAAAACTTTTGTTACCTGATTACATGTAGTCATACAGGATATCAGGTATTAATCGATGCGCCCATAGACCAAAAAATAATACGTCCATTTTTCACGGATGCTCCACTTGCAATTTTGATTACTCATAGCCATCATGACCATATTCATCACATAGATCAATATCAAAATTTATATCCAGACTTGATAATCCTTGGGCATCAAGATTCTCCACTATCTGAGAAATATAATTTTAAGCCTTTAGAAAACAAGTCCACAATTAAAATAGGGAATCTTCATATTCAATCCCTATATACTCCGGGCCATTATTTCGATTCAATTTGTTTTAAATTAGACCCAGTTTTATTCACAGGTGATACTTTATTTGTTGGTAGGACAGGTCGAGTGCTTAGTCGCAAAAGTAGTTTGAAAAATTTATATAAATCTGTTTATGAAGTTATTTTAAAACTACCACCACATACTAGAATATTTCCTGGGCACAATTATGGAAGAGAAAATACAATCACTCTTGAAGAGAACATCAAAATCAGCCCTCTACTTCAAGCAAGAAGTTTTAACGACTTTAAATTAAAGATGGAATTCTATGAATCATCTAGAACTAAATCATAAAAACCAAAAGAGAAAGGAGTTTATTCAATGAAATGGCTTAGTCTTTTTATTTTCTTAATGTTTTTTCTTAACGGATGTTCAAGTAATGAAATTGATTGTAATGACTGTGGAGGAGGCTTAATTGATGGATATCTATACAAAGAAATTACAATTGACGACGTCTCTGACCTTGCTGAAACGAACATAAGTTCTGAAATTGGAAACTGTATACGTTTTAAAATGGTTGAAAGCCAATTTTCTGATGTTGAAATAGTTGATGATTGCTGCTGCATTCAATTTAATTAATTGATTTATAACTATATATGTTTCTCAAAGAAACCTAAAAAAGCAATTATTTGTTTACATGGTTGGACGGGGAATGAATTTTCAATGGAACCCGTTGCTAAAGCAATGAATTTTCCATTTACCGCATGGATCATGCCTCGAGCTCCTTATACTATTAAATCTAAAATCAATGATAAAAGAGGTGAAAATTATAGTTGGTCTAGTAAGTCTGTTAGAAAAGAGAATTCGCCACAAAAGAAAGATATAATTAAATCAATATTTATGTTGAACGAATGCTTAAAAGTTTTGAAAGATAAAAGTTTTAAGGAAAAGGATATATTTATTCTAGGATTTTCTCAAGGTGCAATCTTGGGTCTATGGTTTACAATCAATCAAAAGTTTTCAATGGGAGGATGTATTTCTATTTCAGGAGGACTGGATAAACCCAAAAGCTTTATTGAAAATATTTTAAATTCAAATATGACGCCTATACTATTACTTCATGGATCAAAAGATGTTTTAATTCCTCTATCAGAAAGCAAAAATACATTAAAAATATTAAAGCATTATGGTTTTATGGTCGAATTACACACCTTTCAAACAGGACACAAAGTTCCCCTTACAGCTAAACATATAATTTGGGAATTTTTATACGAGAAGGGTTAAAAATAAAGTAATAATTTATTTGAGACGAATATTTACAGCCTTGTCACCCTTCATCCCAAAATCAATATCAAATGAAACCCTCTGGCCTTTAGACAAGCCTCGATTTTTTAAATTTGCCCCTAATCCACTTACATGGACAAAATAATCCTGATTACCATCACCTGAAATGAAATCAAACCCCTTACGTCTATCATACTCTTTTATCGTACCTATTTTCATTCCTTTTTTGAATTAAATTTTATAGAAACAGAGTTTATACAATATCTTAAGCCCGTTGGATTCGGTCCATCATTAAAAACATGTCCCAGATGGCCACCACAATTACTACAGACAATTTCAATTCTTTGCATTCCATAACTATTGTCCTCAACTTCATCAACCGACTCTGGCATTGCCTCATAAAATGCAGGCCAACCACACCCGGAGTTATATTTTGTTTTTGATGTAAAAAGTTTACTCCCACATCCTGCACAATTATAATCTCCAACTTCAAAATGATTATCATATTTTCCAGTAAAAGCCCTTTCAGTGCCCTTTTTTCTAAGGATTTCAAATTCTTCTTTAGTTAGAATTTCTCTCCATTCCTCTTCTGTTTTATACATATAGTTCTCCTTCCCGATTAGTTCTTTATCTTGGCTCAATACCAAACTGGATAAGATAAAATAAAACATTATCCTCTTGATCATAAATTTTATTTTCTACCATACAAAATTAATGTTCCTGAAAAATTTACTCCTTTATTTGCTTGCAGATAATTAACCTTATGCAAACCACTTTTTTTTAAGATATCTGCCCATTGGCTTATTGATAGTAATTTCATCGGTACATTTAAATCTTTTGGCCAGGAGTGACTTCTTTCATTTTCAAAATAATAATCTACACCTATGATCATTACCCCATTAACCTCTAGCCAATTATTTACAATCCTTTTAATTGTTTTTTCTGGATCATCTAAATAATACATTACTTCCATGCTATGTATATAGTCAAACTTTAATTTAGGAACCCAATCAACTATATCCGAACAATGATAATTACCGTTTGGATCCATTTTTTTTGCTTTTTTGATCATCTCTTTTGCCCCATCCATACCAACTGAGATAACGCACTGATTGAGCTCTGAAATTTTTCTAACTACATATCCATTTCCACATCCAACATCAACAAAAGAAAAACATCTCCTATTATCCATTAAAAGAATATCTATCATTTTTTGGACGGCAGGTAGGTGATTTGTTTCCATACCAATATCACGATCCTTTATTGCCCAATCACTAAATAGATCTATTGCCTTAATTCTATACTCCCTATACCTTATAATTATTTAAAACTGCTGATGCAGCAATCCCGATACCTATAAAATATAGTATACCTGATACTTCATCTGGTATTGGTAAATATAGATCAGCAACAATAACCAAGGTTGCAGCAATACCCATCCAAAAAAACATCCATAAAAACTTTTTCACCACTTAATCAAATGCATATGCGTCGACCAGATTAAGATATAGTTAAAAAATAAATATCCTAAAACAAACAAAATAAATACTCGAATAGCCATCTTCTTCATGATTAAAACTTAATAAAAGTTTTGAGTAAAAGATAAAACCTAATCACCAAGGACTAGGTTAAAAGTGTTGCATTAAAACTGAGATAGAATGGTTTCAAGGTGTAATTGCTTGCCTAAAGTCTAGTTTTGTAATAAATCTACAAGTAATAACAAGTCAAAAATTGTATTATCCTCATCAAAATCAAGATCTCCAGCCCACCATTGATAATCAGAGATTACATTTTGAATTAACAAAGAATTAGAAAAAGATTCTACATCATCATTAAATAATATACCATCACCATTAATATCACCTAGTGAATTAATTATTTGATAATCCATTATAATATTAAAAGCATCAAATATTAATGTTGGAGCCGCATCTGCATGTCCTCCAGTTTCCTCTGGATAAAGATTTAAAAAAACATTTTCAGCACCATTTTCAATAAAAGAATCATAAGCGGTTTGTGAATTAGATGCTATAATAATACTGTCTCCAAGACTGTGCAATAAGTAGGTAGGACTAACCGGAGACCAGTTTGTTAAATTATTTTCAAGAAAAGTTTGACGAAAAAAGTTGTTTTCATTTTCTGTAAAATCTTGCAATTCATCTTCTAAGAGTATTTCAAGAGGATTTGCAGGCATTAATGTATTTATTTCATCTCCAGAATGCGATCCATCAAATAAAGATGCTAAAGTATCTGCCCAAAAAGGTTCAAAATATTGATTAAAATCTGCATCCAAACCATCATAATACCACAGGTGACTTGTCAAAACATAAGGAACATAGTAAGGCTGCTCATATGAAGGAATGGATAAAAAGTAATCTACTGTTGTTTCAGAAAGATTGTATGGTCCTGCCATGGGACATGATGCCGTAACATTTAATTCTTCAGAAAAGTGTAATTGTATTCCTTTTTGGGCGGCTAGTGTAGCGTAGCCACCTTCAGAGTATCCGAATAAATATAACTGGTCATTAAACTGAAATCTATTTTCGTTCGTCAAAATGTAAGATAAGTTTTTTACCGCCTTTATCATATTTACAACAGCTCTTGTGTAAGAATTTGCAATTATGTAGGGATGATATTTATCTGGATCTCCCAAACCCTCATAGTCAGGGAATAATGTTATCATTCCAGAGGGAGATGATACCAAAGCTATAAGCAAAACTTCATAATTATTTGCGGTTGCGCCAGTGATCGAAGGAGCATTTTCATCTAAAATAATTGTTCCATGTTGATAACTAATGATGGGAAACGCTTCAAGCGGGGATAAAGGTATGCTGACTAATCCTGCTAAAGTATCTATCGTCCCATCGGATCTTTGAGATTCATACTGGATATCATAGATTGTAATTGGATATGTAGGGTCTGAACCTGTTATACCCCCGCCATCTAGGAAAAATTCTATCATCCATAAATCCAGAGAGGTTTGTTGATTATAGCTAATTATGTCTCCATCTTCAGCTAATAAAAAAGAGAAAAAGAAGAATAATACAAAAGTTCTTAAAACAAAATTTTTCATAAATAGTACCAAACTTTAAGAATTAAATTTAAAAAGAGATAATGAAATTATATTCCTTCCAAATTTAGTTTTTGATAACAATTTGAGTATCAAAGTTACCACCTGGTTTAATTACCTGAGATTTTAGATTCTTATTAAAAACCATTATCATTACAACAATCAAAAGATAAAGTATAGCTGCAAAAGAAATTTTTTTCACTTTAAATCCTTAATATTTTATTTTAGATATTAATGCTCTCTATTTCCAAATCGCAAGAGAGATTTTTAGTTATTAGATCACAAATAGAATTTCTCTTTTGAATAATTCCCGCCATTAGAAAAAGAGCTTATCGGTAGTTTATATAGGTTAAATGCAATCGATACGCGCTTTTGGTTGCTCAAATTTTTCCTAACAGAGTGTTCCAATTTTGAATCAAATAAGAGTAGCATATTTTCTCTGGATTCAGTCTCATAAAAGTACCATTTTTTATCCTGTTTAATCCGAAAGCAAATATTTCCAGAGTTTTGAGGAACCTTTAGATAATAAACGCCCGACAAGATAGATCCCTTTTTATGGTCATGCCAGCCTGTGGATTCTCCAGGCTTTGCTATGTTGAACCAAAATTCATCCCGATCAAAACCAAGACCCTTGTTTGGAACAATTAAGGGATTTTTAATGAGATCTCTACTGAGATGACAAGCTTGTCTAAAGATATAATTAACTTCTCTAACATAGGCAAAATCTAAATATTGATTTTCCCAACGATTATTAATTTTGTGCGAAAAACTAACATATTTAGAAAATTTGTTAAAACTATTTAGAATTACGGCGTTATTGAAATCAAGTTTCTTTGATTTTATCTTTTTAAATTGCCTAAACACTTAAAAAGAGCATTAAAAAGTATGAATATAACTTACTTTAATAAAATAAGCTTTTGGGTCTGACGCTCTGAACCAGATATTAATTCTGTAAAATACACTCCTGAAGCAAATGATGAAGCATCCCAAGTTACCTTATATGTCCCAGCATTATACTCTTTATTGATCAATTCAGCCACCAATTTTCCTGTGATATCATAGATATTTAAGGCATTATTTGTTAATCGGTTTTCTGCTATATCAAATTGAATTGTTGTAACAGGATTGAAAGGATTTGGATAAGCTGGATATAATTTCATCTGTTTAGGTAGAATGCCATCATTTTCTGATACGGCTACTGTTCCAATATATGCTAAATTCATATCCATCCTTTGATAAAAGTCAACAACATCATTAGCCAAAACCAATTGGCCAATACAATCTTCATAGGATTGATAGTAGTAGTAATAATCATCATTTTCATCACAGGGATCGATTTCTTGTGATAAGGTTATGGTATCCTCTAGCATACTATAAGAGAGCCCCTCAAAACTTGCTGTAGAATCATAATAATAGTAATAGTCATCATTTTCAAAGTGAATGAAAAATGAATCATTAGTTGCATACCATTCAAAGAATGATGTGTCTATTTGAGTGTAATATTCTCCATAATAATCCATATTTTCAACCATGATTTCTCTGCCTGTCGAGTCATTATAAAAGCTCAGATACATTTCAGGAACTTCCTCAAAATTACTGAATAGAGATGGAAATGGTATTTCAGTCTCCTCTCCAGCAATGAGATCCAACATTTCTGCTTCAATTATTCCGTCTATTACTAAGCCTTCATTGCCTAATGAATCAATCAAGGTTATATTGTCAAAGGAAAAAGAATAATTGGATGAATCAGCATTGTAACTCTGTCCATTTAGGTCACTATAATACATCGAAATAGGATCAAATGTTTGAGCCATTAACATCTCATCTTCTATGTTTAGAGCAACAAGCATTGGATTATCAATACTATCAGGAATAACACCAAACATAATTCCAAAAAGTGTCATAAAGTCAAAATTCATAAAAATTATATCCCCCCCATCTTCATCATCATCTTCATCATCATCTCCAGTCCACATTCCCTCCATTTCTAAAGCGACATCAGCATAAGTTTGATCTAAATTAAAATCATCAAGGAAACAACCAATACTCTCACCTTCCTCTAAAACATATTCTGAAACAAAAGAGTAAATTGCTAAATGGTATGGATCCTCTGGCCAATTAATTTCACAATATGTTGGGTCATTGCCTCCTAAACCACCGGATATTGATAAACCATTAATTTCAATATTAAATTCTGTTTCAAGATCAAATGGTTCTTGTCCCCAATTACTCGAGTAATTATGAACATACCATTGAGCAAAATTAAACGCTCCAGTGGTACCATAATTAATAAAGGTTGCTTTTTCCACACTTTGTAAAACAGTATATTCGGTATTCCCATTAAATCCCTCAGGCTGTGCCCCTCCGTAAGCATAAATATGACCATTAAGATAAACTGAAGATGAGTGTCTTCTACCATCAAAGCCATTTTCAATTACTGTAAAAGTATCACTGCCTGGATCATATAACCCTGTAAATTGAACCTCAACATAGTCTCCGATTACCAATAAATAATCACCACTTGAAACTGTTGAATGAGCTGAGATGCCAAAAGGCATTTCAGCCAAATCAGTTATCCATGTGTCTTGCTCAATATCATAAGCATTAATACTGGTTGAAACAGCCCCATTATAGCCCCCAAATGTATATAAAATTCCATCAATAATTTTGCCGCTAGTTTGTTTAGATTCCGGCATGTCAGCCAACTGAGTCCAAGAATTATTCGAAGGATCAAACTCATAAACTCGATTTGAATATCCATCTCCATTGCTCCCACCGAACATATAAATTTTTCCTTCCCAGACTGCGCTACCACCATATTCTACAGGGTATGGGTTAGATTCAACAAAATCAACTTCACCATTTGAAACATTAATAATTTCAATCGTATCTGTGTAGGTTGAACTTGTATACGTATCGCCATTAAAAAGATAAATATATCCATCCATATATTCAGCATTGGTATATCTTCTGGGAATTAAATCTTCAACAAAGATTTCCCAGGTGTCAGTATCAGGATTATATCGCTCACCATGATTATGGACACCTTCGCTATCAGCACCACCAAATGCATAAATATATTCACTATCTGTTGCATAACCTGCACCATAACGAGCATAATTCATATCTGATAATGATTCAAATTCAAAAATATAGGTTTCTGTATCTCTTTCAATCCTAGAATTATTGAAAGCAGAGGAGAGATTCATACCTCCAAAAAGATCAACCGCCATCATGTAATTGAGTTCAGTAGTAAAGTTATCATTAGAAACTGTAATCCCTCCATTCGCTGGATTCATACCCATTACACTTCCCATTTCAGGAACAGACTGATCAGTTCCCACAGTGATATGCATACTTACTTCCTGGCTCACACTGGCCCACTCGCCAATAAAGTCTGACATATTCCTTGTTCTATTTAATATACTTTCCTGATTTTTTTTATTTTTTGATTTTAATCTATTTAGATCATCCAAGGTATGAATATTAAACTTATTTTTCAATGCCTCAGATAGTTTTTCAAACAATTCATTGTTTGAAGCCAATGTGATGGAGGTAGACAGAAAAATTACAATAATTTTTTTCATAATGAGCCCTCTTAGGTATATAGCTAATTGATGATATAACTTAATTAAAGAACGAATCAATTACTATGATTATCATCACCTTGAAAAAGGTTATTGAAACCAAAAGTTTGATAGACAACTGATAAAATAAATATTAAAACAATGAGTTTTTGAGAAATCACTTGAAATATCAAAGCACCTTGACTCTCTCTAGGTCCAGGACCTAAATGAAGAATTAGCACATAGGATAAAATAGATAAAAAGAAAATACCATATCCAATTGCATATTTATTTTCAATCAAAACACTTCTATAAATGATAATCGTAAAAATTAAAGCGGTAACTAAAAAAGAGTGAAAGATATTATTAGCATAGAAAACATGTGCATCTAGAACAAGATCCGATGGTGTTAGTGCAGTTCCGATTAAACAAAATGCACCGCAGAATGAAAAAAATACACCAACAACTGCTAACTTTATATTCAATTTGTCTCTATCTTTATTAAAAAAAGTTAATACGGAGATATAATGAAAAATGAAGGTAACAGAGACCAGAAACAAGGATAATGTGAAAAAGATCATAGATAAATAATTCGGCTCTCCACTATGCGCTTCAAACCTTCCTAAATCTGAAAAGTAATTTTTTGTAAATAAATAATTCGATGAATTTTCATTCCAAATAGTTCCTCCAGGGTAATTGATCATTCCTAAAAGTTGTAAAATTAAAAAAACAAAAACCATGATTCTCGGTAAATGAATCAAGAAAATTTTGTTATCAAAAGTATTGAGAATCTTGTTTGGAACCATTCTAAAATATCCATCCTTTTTTTTTAAGAGAAAAATAAAATATTCTTCTCAGATATTTAAACTGTGACTCCTGTCACAATCCCCTAAAATTTTTAAGAGCTTAACTTAAATATATCGTAGATTTTAATAGTGGTACTCTGGTACCTATGGTATGTAGAAAGGGGCATAACTTATTTAATAGCCTTGCCTCAAATTAAGTTATGCCCTGAAATTTTGTTTAAAACAAATAATTACCAATTCTAGTTTTCAGGATTTAAATGCCAACAAGCTATAGCAATGAATAAAAACTGAAAAGGCAATCTTAACCAAGCTGATAATGGAGAAATACCTAAGGCACTACCATTTGTAACTGCTAAATATATATTTGCAGGGTACACAGCTAATAATAATGCGATTAGCCCCCAGCATGCTATAAATCTCATTTTTTTAAATACCAATAAAACACCAAGAAAAACTTCTAAAATACCACTAAAGTAGACTAACTCAAGTTTATAAGGAAGTATTGGTGGTATGATTTTTACATACCAATCAGGATTTTTAAAGTGATCTATCCCTACTAAGATATAAAAAAAGCTCATTATAAAAATACTGATTACCTTTAAAATATCTTCTTTAAATTGAATCATTATAAATAGATTGCAAAATATAACCACTTAAAACATATTTAATTAAAGTTTAATTGATCTAATGGCTATAAAAAAATTAAAATTATATATCCTGTTAATTTTTATAGTCAGTTTTTTTGCTTCTAAAGTTCAAAACTCATGGGGCTCTGTTAATATACAGCAGATAAAAATACCTACCGAGAATGGACAATGGGTAGTTGCAGATTTGTTTAAGCCTCTATCAGCAACTAAAGATAACCCAGCTCCAGTGGTAATAGTAATTCCTGGATTTCAGCGATCAAAAGAAACTTTATCTAACATATCTATTGAATTATCTAGAAGAGGAATGGTTGTATTTTCAATTGATCCATATGCCCAAGGAGGTTCAAGCTCATCAATGCAAAGGAGAGCGGCAACGAAAGAGGGATATGGAATGTATGCGCTTGTTGAATACATATCAAATACGGATAACCTTAACTATATTGATAAAAATAAAATTGGAGTAACTGGACACTCTGCAGGAGGACTCGCTTCAATAAGAGGTGCCCAGTATTTTGGAAATCAAGCAAAGGGTGTTAATTCTTACAGCAAAATCCATTCTGCATATGTATCAGGCATGGTGCGAATGGGTTTTGAAAAAAAGCATCTAAAAAAAATAAAATCAAATATTGGAGTAAGTTATGCACTTTATGATGAAGGTGCCTGGCAAAATGAATTGAAAAATGGTGATCTAACAGAAGCACCTGAAATATTAAGATTAATTAATCATCAAATAGCTGATTCCAAAAACAACTTTAATAATGTTGAGATAGGAAAATTTTATGGAGAATTAAATAAACGAAATAAAACAATAATACATAATGAAAAAGTATTGCACCCTTTACAACCATACGATTTCACAGCTACCAAAAATCAATTAAATTTTTTTTCAACTGTTTTTGAAATTAATTATTCCATACCCTCGGCTGATCAAGTGTGGTACTGGAAAGAATTATTGACATTAATTTCATTAGTTCTAAGTTTTTTATTGATAATACCTTTTTCGAAGTTTTTATTAGACTTTCCCTATTTTAAAGGACTTATTCAATCAAAACCAAAGGAAGTTCCCCAACCAATTGGAGTTTCAAAGTATATTTTTTGGGGCCTATTTTTTTTAAGTGGTATAATTGCCTGTTTTTCTTTCATTCCAATGTCTGAACTTTCTAAACTGCTCTTCTCTGATGCTTCAAACAGGATTCAAACATGGTTTTTCCCTCAGAGAATGAATAACACAATAATGTTATGGGCAATTTTTAATGGTTTAATTGGACTGCTTTTGTTTTTTGGAAACCATTTTTTATTTTCAAAAGAAAAGAATAAGAGTTCTTTGAAAATTAAAATTAAATCCTCAGATATTTTAAAAACCTTTATTCTAGGGTTCACGATTTTTTCAGCTTACTTTTTGTTAGTCTTTTTAATATATTATTTTTTTCATGTAGATTTCCGATTTTTGTTTTTAGGCGTTAAAGTTTTTCGATTGCAATTGCTATACTTATTACCAATTTATGCTCCTATATTTTTTATTTTCTTTTTTTCAAATTCTTTAAGAGTGAATTATGTTTTTAGAACTAAAAGCCTCAACAGGTATCAACAAATACTTTATTCCTGTATAGCCAATACTTTTGGATTATTTCTTATTCTAATAATTCAGTATTTAACACTTTACTCTACTGGTACCGTTTTTTGGAGAGAAGGGTGGCTATATATCAATTTATTATTTGGAATTGTACCAATTATGCTTATTCTTCCAATTTTTAATTATAAATTTTTTGAATTAACAGGACAGGTTTATTTAGGCCCAATTACAATGAGCATGATTTTAATAATGATATTATTATCAAATACTGTCTGTTACATTCCATTATAATTTAATCGAACGAATTACCACGACTATCGATTTTAATAATAAGTAAATCAGGTATATTTTGATTATTTGATTTACTAAAGCCTGTCATCACATAACCACCATCGGTTGTTTGCATTCCTGAATAGGCACGATCATCACTTCCAAATCCATAGACACCATCACGCTCAAAATTTCCATTTTGATCAATTTTGCCCCACCATGCATCAAATCCTCCTTCACCATACGAATCAGAATATCCTGCATAAAAGTAACCTCCATCAGTAGATTGAGAACCTGACATGGCATAATCAGTTCCAGTTGAACCAAATGTTTTAGTCCACTCTGTATCTCCATTGGAAGATACCTTTACTAAATATGCATCATTTGCTCCATTTCCATAAGAATTAGTTTGGCCAATTAATAAAAATCCGTCATCATTTGTAGAACTTACTTCATAGAAAATATCTGTTTGGTTTCCTCCATAGGTTTTATACCAAATTTCGTTTCCGTCTGTATCCGTTTTCATCAAAAATCCATCTCCATCAAAATCACCATTCGATCTTGTAACCCCTGCAAGTAGGTAACCACCATCAACATCTTGCATTACTGAATAGGCAATATCATCTCCCTCGCCACCATAGCTTTTTTCCCATTCTTCAACCCCTTGTGAGTTAATCTTCAACAAATAAACAAAATTAAATCCAGTGTTTGGCGATACAGTTTGACCAGAAATAATAAAGCCACCATCAACAGTTTGTTCAACAGATCTGCCTATTTCATCTTCATCTGTTCCATATTCTAGCTCCCACTCAATTATTCCGAAAGAATTTGTTCTTATCAATGATATATCACTGCTTCCGTTAACAACTGATGTTTTTTCACCTAGAATTATTAAATCCTCATCTATCGTAGATATTAGGCTATAACCTTTATCAGTCTGACTTAAGTTCATTTCCTGTTCCCAAATAATTTCACCAGCACTGCTAATTCTTTTTAAAATTATATTATTTGCTGAGTTTCCTAGTATACTAGTAAAGCCTAAAACAATATAATCACCATTTTCAGCCTGCACAATGGATCGTCCATAATCGTAATTTTGATTTCCATAGGTATTGTAAAAACGAACCCATGAACTACCACATTTAATATTACTATGAGATTCAAGTCCCCAATAATCTTGAACAGTAACTCTATAATACTT
>CACLYL010000034.1 GCA_902611135.1 uncultured Fidelibacterota bacterium
AGCTGATAGCTCTCTGCCGCCTATACCTCCTGGCGTATTCTCATGTAATAATTGTAAAATAGGAGCCATAATTAGCGATGCAACTGCAACTCCTAATATTTGCATAATTTGCTGCTTAAATGGGCTAGAACCAATCATATGACCTGTTTTGAGGTCATTACAGACATCTCCGGATGTACATGCAGCGCAACAAACAATAGCTGCCACTCCTAAAGTAGCAGTCATTCCATTTACACCTTCAAAACCCAAGATATAAAGTAAGCCGCCAGTAAACAGAACTGCGGTAATTGTCATACCAGAAACTGGAGAATTTGAATTGCCAACCAAGCCGACAATGTAAGAGGCCACAGCAGTAAAGAAAAATGTCACAATTAACATTATAATGGTTGTAAAGATGGTTATTGATATTGACCTTGTTAGATAAAAGTAAACTAGTGCTACAAGAAAAATTGCTAGCACTGAAAATGTGTTAATTAATTTAGGTGATATGTTTTTTTCGTTATCTCTAGAATTTTCAACTTGAATTTTTTGATTATCTTTTAAAATATTTATTGCATTGATTAAACCATGGCGTACTTTAAAAATTGATGCAATTCCTCCGACAACCATAGAACCAACTCCAATATATCTAATGTCACTACTCCAAATCTCATAGGCTCTATCTACTAAATTTAGACCTGCTATATTGTCCTGAACTATTAATGGAATACCAATTAACCAACCAATAACACCACCAATAAAAATTAATATCGCAATATTTAGCCTAACGATGAATCCTACTGCTAAAAGAGCAGGAGAAATATCTCCTCCAAAATAAAATATGCGATTACTAGACAGTATTGCACCTTCTAATGTACTTTTTAATATTCCAAAAAAAGAGTCTAAAACTTTAAAGACTCCACCAATCAAAGCACCTTGAATAATAGAGATTGCTTCTTTGGAGCCATTATTGCCTTGCCCTGCTTTTAATACTGATGCGCAAGCAACACCTTCAGGGTATTTTAAGTTTTCTCTATTTTGAACAATAAAAACTTCTCGCATTGGGATCATAAATAATATCCCTAAGAGGCCACCAGTAAAGGCTATGACGCAGGTGAGAAGCATATTAAATTCCTGCCAAATTCCTGTAATTATTAATGCAGGCATGGTGAATATTATGCCTGCCGCTAGAGACTCGCCTGCGGATGCTGCTGTTTGGATTTGATTGGCTTCAAGAATAGACGGGCTCTTAGAAATTAATCTAAGTAACAACATTCCAACGACTGCAGCAGGGATTGATGCGGAAACGGTCATACCAGCCTTTAGCCCCAGATAAACGTTAGCAGCTCCCATTATTATTGAAAGCATTAAACCAATTATAATCGTTCTTAATTTTAATTCTGATATCATAGTGACAAGCTCTTTTAAAATCTAATAATATATGAAATTTCCATATTCAAGATACTAATTTTTTCTTTTTAAATTATTGAAAAAATAGAAAATATGTTTTTATTTTTACATTAAGAATTATTAGTTTTAGTAGCATCAGGGGTGCTTTATATTAATAAGAATAAAGCTGAGATTAGACCCTTTACCTGATCTGGATAATACTAGCGTAGGGAGTTACCATGTACAGAATTTTCAAAACTTTTCTTTTCTTCTCAATCGTATTTGCAGAATTTAACGGAGTAGTATTGGATGATCAGACGAATCTTCCGATTGAGGATGTAAATATTTTATACAAAACTGGAGGTACTGTTTCTGACAGTGATGGTACCTTTGAATTTACTGCCCCAAGTGGCTCCGAGGTAATATTTACCCATGTTGGTTATGAAACGCTATCTTTGATTGCAACTGATTCTATGTTCGTAAGAATGAAGGTGAAATATATTTTGAAAGATGAAATTATTATTACTTCTGCGTTATCAAAAGAATTTGTAGAAAATTTGCACTCTAGCATATCAGTTTTCAAACCTGATGAGATAAAGAGTTCCGGAGCTACACATCTTCAAACATTAATTGATAGAGTGCCTAATTTAAATTGGGCAGGAGGAACCAGCAGGCCACGATATTTCCAAATAAGAGGAGTTGGAGAGAGAAGTCAGTATTTTGGTGAAGGTGCACCAAATTTTTCCATAGGTTTTGCCTTAGATGATATTGACTTAAGTGGAATGGGAATGGTTGGTCAAACTTTTGATATTCGGCAAATAGAGATTTTTCATGGAGCTCAATCAACAATTTTTGGCTCAAATGCTTTGGGTGGATTAATATCCATGCGATCCAACGATCCAACTCAAAATCTTGAAATAAAATCAGTTTCATCCTTAGGCACAGATGGGTTATATAATCTTGGGGGTATCATAAATATACCATATAAATATTTTAGTTTGAGATTTAGCACATTTAAATCGTATAGTAATGGTTTTCGAGATAACATTGTAAGGAATTTGAAAAATACAAATAGAAGGGATGAATTTATTAATCGTTTAAAATTAAATTTTAAACCAAATAAAAAATTAAATCTACTAGTTTCACTACTTCATTCAAAGCAAGATAATGGATATGATAGTTGGGCACCTAATAACAATCAAGAATTTAAAACATATACTGACAGAGCAGGGTTTGATTCTCAAATTACAAAGGGCTTTTCTCTAAAGTCTAGTTACAAACCTTTTTCAACAATTGATCTCATAAATATAACCTCACTCTCTGATATAGATCTCGAGCACTCTTATGATGGTGATTGGGCAGATAGCAGTTATTGGCATGATAATCATGGTTTTGATCCCCTCATTGAATATTACGAATATGACTTTTATGATAAAAATGAAAGAAATCGAAAAACATTTACCCATGAGATGAGAATTAAATCATCGAAGTTGATATCTGGTTTTTATTATAAAACTTTAAATGAAAAAGATTTTGCGGAAGGTTATCTGTACGGTGGAGCAGCGAATATTGCTAGTGGAGAATACAATATTGAAAATTATGCTACATATTTGCAATATTTACAAAATCTTGGTTCCAAAATTAAGTTAAAAACTAATTTCAGATATGAAATTAGTGATATGAAATATAGTGGTGAAACAACTGATACTTATTATTCTACTATCATTCCAAGTGTAAACTCAAAATTAGATTTTGATATGTTTAGCCATTCCATCGTTTTGGATTATCGTCGAAATACCTATAGCTCTTTTTTTATTGCTTTATCTCGAGGTTATAAGTCGGGTGGTATAAATCAGGAGCCTAATCTTTCTACTAGTAGTCGTAGTTATAGTCCTGAATATCATGATAATGTAGAATTAGGAGTTAGGTACCGTACTGAAAAATCCTACTCTACAATAAATCTTTTTCGCAATGATAGAACTAACCAACATGTAATGTTTTCAAGTCAACAGATTCTAGGTGATCCTAATTCTTTTCTATTTTATACTGCCAATGCTGGAAAAGGCACAAATCTAGGTCTTGAGCTCAGAACAAACTATGTTTTTGGAAAGATTGAAATGGGCGCTGATATCGGTTTGCTAAGGACAAATGTAGATGCTTTTAGTTTTAATGTATCCATTGATTCTGTTATTATAGGAGGGGATAGAGAATCTGCAATGGCACCAAATTTAAATGGATCAACTTACCTTTTATTAAACTTAAATAAATCCCTTTATTTAAATGTTTCAGCATCTTACAAATCAGATTATTATTTTTCTGATAATCATAATCAAAAATCAACCCCATATAGTCTTTTTAATTTAAGCTTTGGTTATAAATTTGAAGATCTTGAAATCAATCTATGGATAAGGAATCTATTTGACCAGATCTATGAAACTAGAGGATTCTATTTCGGATTAATTCCACCCAATTTTGAGAATGAACTATTTAAAAGCTATGGTGATCCTCGGCAAATGGGAATTAGTTTAAACTACCAAATATTAAAAAAATAATTAAGTTTTTTTAAAATCTTTAAAGTAACTAAATTCGAATATATTCAATTTATGGTGTAAAGGTGTTTGGAAGTATATCAGATAAATTTGACTTTATCTTAAAAAAAATCCGTGGAGTCGGCGTTATAAATGACTCAAATATAAACGAAACTATACGTGAAATTAGGCGCGCTTTAATTGATGCTGATGTTAATTTTAAGGTAACAAAAAAATTTGTTGATTCTGTAAAAACAAAAGCTCAAGGTGTTAAGGTTTTAAAATCTATTAAACCTGGAGAACAGTTTGTAAAAATTTTAAGAGATGAGTTAGTGGCTTTATTAGGAACAAACTCTATTGATTTGAATTTAAAAAATAACCCATCCGTTGTTCTTTTGGCAGGTTTACAAGGTGCTGGAAAAACTACCACCACAATAAAATTGGCCAATAGATTTAAGAAAAAAGGAAAAAATGTATTTGTAGTTGCAGCAGACACATACAGACCTGGAGCGATTGATCAACTGGACATTTTAGCCAAAAGTATTAATGTTCCTATATATAAAGAAGCAAATTCTAGTCCTTTGAGGATATGCAGAAATGCTTTAGAATATATAAAAAGCGAAGCAATTGAACTCATTTTAATTGATACTGCAGGCAGATCACATTTAAATAATGATATGATGTCGGAAATAAAAAACATAGCCGACTTAACAAAACCTGATGAAATTCTTTTTGTAGCTGATGGGATGACTGGACAAGATGCAGTTAATTCTGCAAAACAATTTAATAAGGATTTACCTCTTAGTGGAATTGTTCTTACAAAAATGGATGGAGATGCTAAAGGAGGTGCTGCAGTTTCCATAAAAGAAATCATCGGAAAACCAATTAAATTCTTGGGGACCTCTGAAAAAATAGATGGATTAGATTTATTTGATCCTGCAAGGATTGCAGATAGAATACTAGGCTATGGTGATGTTGTTTCCCTTGTAAATAAGGCACAGACCTTATTTAATGACCAAAGTGCGAAGCGTTTGGAAAAAAGTATCAAACAAAATACTTTTACTTTGGATGATTACAGAGAACAACTGATACAAATTAAGAAGATGGGATCAATAAATGATATAATGAAAATGCTACCAGTTAAAATGAAAAATATACATACGGATGAAAAAAGTTTAATATGGGTTGAAGCAATAATAAATTCTATGACGAAATATGAAAGAAAAAATCCAAGTGTCCTTGATGGAAGCAGAAGATTAAGAATTTCCAAGGGCTCTGGTAGATCTGTTCAAGAAGTTAATGCCCTCTTGAATCAGTTCTCAAAAATGCAAAAGGTCATGCGAAAAATGGGCAAGATGAACAAAAAAAGAATTCCAAATTTCAACAGTATTTTTGGATTCAGATAAGGAGTAAAGATTGGCTACAAAAATTAGACTTATGCGTATCGGACGCAGGAATAGACCCTTTTATAGAATGGTTTTAATCGATTCTAGAAAAAAAAGAGATGGTGCTGCAATAGAACAATTGGGTTGGTATAACCCAATCAGTCATGAAAAAGATTGTGAATTAAAATCAGAGAGAATTATACATTGGTTGAACAACGGCGCTCAACCTTCCAAGGCTGCCAAAAAATTGATCAAGAATAAAGGAATTTCATTCGAGTGGCATCTCATGAAAAGTGGAGCCGATGAAAAAGAAATACAAAAACAGCTTAAAAAAAGAGATCTTGATGTGGCTGCTGTGAAAAAGAAAAGGAAAGAAAGTAGTAAAGTCGATTCTAAACATAAAAGTGATAAAAACGAAGATGTTCAAGCCTCTGTAGAAGAAAATAAACCCTCTACTAATTCCGAACCTAAGGAAGAAAGCAGTTCAACAATAGAGGTTAATGATACAAGTAAAACAGATACTAGCACTGGTTCGAAAGAAGAGGAATAATAATCTGATGGATATTTTAACTATAAAACAAGGAAGGAAAATCTAATGTTAGAATTTATTGAAAAAGCAATTAAGCTATTAGTCGATAAGCCTGATGAGGTGAAAATAGATATTGTTGAAACTGATCAGAGACTTATATATGAGTTAAAGGTTGGTGATGGAGATTATGGTAAGGTTATTGGTAAAAGTGGTAGAAATATTTCAGCTCTTCGAACCTTAGTTTTTGCAATTAATGCCAAAGAGGGTGGTAAGAGAGCAAGGCTTGACGTAATTGATTGAACAAATTAGTAGGTCCTAATTATCAACCTATTGCCAAAATAAGTAGATCATTTGGTCTTTCTGGTGAGGTTCAATTAAAGCCTACTTCAAGATACTTCAAAAAGTATATTAAATGCTCTAATCTTTTTATAAGTCAAAAAGATTCTGACCCAGCTCCCATTGAAATTATTAGTGTTAAAGGCTTTGGGGCTAAAGAGGTATTTAAAATACAAGGGGTTGATTCACTTGATGAGGCGAAAATTATAATTGGTAATACATTATTTGTTGAAGTGCCAATAGATGATAAGATCAATCAAATAAGCAAAGATTTGCTAAATTGGAAAGTAATTTCAATATCAAAGAGTTATATCGGTAGACTGGTTGATATTATGTGGTGTCCAGCAAATGATATATATATCATTAAAAATCACGATAAAGAATATCTTATTCCAGTTCTTGATGAGTTTATCAAAGAAATTAATTACAAAAATAAGGAAATAGTCATAAGTCCTATCGATGGTTTAATTGAATGAGAAAAAAGATAATTATCATCACTCCAAAACCGATACTGTTTTCAACTTTTATTAGAGAGAGTATAATAAATAAAGCAATTAAAAATAATATTATAAAAATTGAAATTGTTAATCTACGAAGATTTGGCTTAGGTAAATCTAAACAAATTGATGACAAGCCATTTGGAGGACTTCCGGGAATGATACTAATGGCTAAACCTTTATCTGATGCAATTGAATACTCATTTAATTTACTTTCTTCAGATAATAGGGATATAGATATTATTCTTCCTTCCCCACAAGGTAAAACTTGGAAGCAAAACTTTGCACATAGATTTTCCAAAGGAAAAAATCTAATTTTCATATGCGGTCATTATAAAGGAATTGATGAGAGAATTTTCAAGAAGTATTTTGTGAGCGAATACTCAATTGGAGATTTTATCTTAACCGGAGGAGAAATACCTGCATTGATTATGATTGATAGTATTGTTAGATTAATACCAGGTACTCTTAATAATATAGAATCTGCTAATACTGATTCACATACAGATGGGCTATTAGACAACCCCTATTATACTCAACCAAGGAGAATTTTTGGTCTTGATGTCCCCGAGGTATTATTGAGTGGTCACCATTCCAAGATTGAAGCTTGGTGTTCAAAAAAAAAAATAGAAGTAACGAAAAATAAAAGACCCGATATTTATAAAAAGCATAAGAATAATTTAAAAATGGAGCATTGAAATGAATACAATTGCAAGATTAACAGACGAATATAAAAATAAAAAAATCCCGGATTTTGATTCAGGAGATACAGTCTCAGTTGAAGTTACTGTCAGAGAAGGAAATAAAACGCGTTTACAAAAATATGAAGGCATTGTTATATCTAGGCATGGTAAAAAAGGGATGGATGCCTCCTTTACTGTTAGAAAAATATCAAATGGTGTTGGAGTTGAGAGGATATTTCCTCTTCACTCTCCAATCCTATCTTCGATCCAGGTTAAAAGACACGGAAAAGTTAGAAGGGCAAAATTAAATTATCTTAAAAATGTGGTTGGTGTTAAGGCTGCAAGAATTAAAGAAAAAAAAGTTGAAAAAAAATGACGTTTGGCTAACGAATTAGTTTCAACTTCTTTTGTAGCTAGCTTTCAATAATGTATATAAGCTCTCTAAAGGATATCCCTTCCATAAATGATGTACTTGAAAAATTAGAGTTAGATTTAACTCTAAATAGGGATTATTTAAAATTAATTTTAAAAGAAGAAATAGAATTTTTACGCAGTAGGATATCAAAAAAAAAAGTATATAAAAGTCGAGAGAGTATATTTGACCATTTAATTTTATCTGTAAAACAGAGATCTCAATTTAGTTTGAGACAAGTTATAAATGGTACCGGTATCGTTCTCCACACCGGTCTCGGCAGAGCTCCCTTCAGGTCATCATTTCTAAAAAAAACTGCTCAGAGGATAGATGGCTACTCTAATTTAGAATTTGACATTATTAATGGCTGTAGAGGAGATAGGCAAACTCACATCCGAAATTATATAAATGCTATTTGCGAAAGTGAAGATAGTATGATTGTTAATAATAATGCAGGAGCTGTATTACTTTGTTTGAATCAATTAGCAGATGGTGGAGAGGTTATTTGTTCAAGAGGACAACTGGTAGAAATAGGCGGGAGCTTTCGAATTCCAGATATAATTGAAAAAAGTGGAGCAGTATTAAAGGAGGTTGGAACAACAAATAGAACACATTTAAGTGATTATGAAAAAGCTATAAACTCTAAAACAAAACTTATTTTGCAAGTACATACGAGTAATTATTTAATTAGCGGATATACTAAATCAGTAGAATTATCAAAATTGATAAATTTGGGAGAAAAACATAACATCCCTGTGATGAGTGATTGGGGAAGTGGTACATTTACAAACATGGAAAAGAAAACTGGTATCAAAGAAACCACTATAAAAAGTATCTTAAAAAATGGTCCAGATCTTGTAACTTTTTCAGGCGATAAATTAATTGGAGGTCCTCAATCAGGCTTGATAGTAGGAAAGAAAAAATGGGTTAGTTTGTTAAAGGAAAATACTTTATACAGGACTTTAAGATGTAATAAAATAGTTATTTCTCTTTTAGAGGAAACTTTGAGAACATATAAATCTAAATCATTTAAAAAAAATAATTTATCATTAATGTTACTATCCAAGAACAGAGAAGATTTAAAGAGGGATGGCGAGAAAATATTGAGTAAAATAAATAGAGACCAAATAGAGAAATATAATATCTATTTAACAGAAACTTTAGTTGAAGCTGGAAGTGGTTCATCTCCTCAGCAAAAGTTAGAAAGTATGGCTTTATCATTCCAATCGGATGAGATCGGGGTAAATGAAATTGCAAAAAATTTTAGAATGTCATTCATACCAGTAATTGGTTATATATCAGAAAATATTTTTTATATAGATTTGAAGGCTTTATTGCCAAGGCAAAATATTAAATTAGCTAAAATTATTAACAACTTATAATATGTCAAAAATTGTTGTCGGACTTGCAGGACACATTGATCATGGAAAAACATCCTTAGTTAAAGCTTTAACTGGTGTTGATACAGATAGTTTGAAACATGAAAAAGAAAGAGGTATGACAATAGATTTGGGTTTTGCTTTTTTAAATAAAAATATCGCTATAATTGATGTTCCAGGCCATGAAAAGTTTATCAGGAATATGGTGGCAGGGGCATCAAACATTCATGTTGGATTAATTGTTATAGCTGCTGATGATGGGATAATGCCTCAAACAATAGAACACTTAGAAATATTATCAGCACTTGGTCTAAAAAAATGTCTTATTGCATTAACGAAGATCGACCTAATAGATGATAATGAATGGTTAGATCTTGTAGAATCTGAAATATACGAGTTAATTAATTCAATGAATTTTAATTTAATATCATGTCGAAGGGTTGATAATCTGAAAAGAACTGGGATAAAAAAGATAAAAAATGATCTTTTAAATATTTCTAGGGATTATAGTTTTATTAACGATTCAAATAATTTTCGATTATTTATAGATAGAGCTTTTTCAAAAACTGGTTTTGGTACTGTTGTTACTGGTACGGTTCAAAGTGGAGAGTTGAAAGTAGGTGATGAATTAGAACTTTTTCCAATGAAGTATAAAACTAAAGTACGAGGAATTGAAAGTCATAATGGGAGGACAGAAAAAGTCATCAAAGGGCAAAGAGCAGCACTTAATTTATCTAATATCAGCCTAAAAAAGGTTAAAAGAGGAAATACCTTAGGCACTATTAATTCACTAAAACTATCAAATAAAGCTCTATGCTACGTTAAACTAATTAATAATACTAATTGGAGATTAAAAGTAAATCAGCGATTGAGATTTCATCTAGGCACATCTGAGGTACTAGGCCGAATAGTTTTTAATAAAAAAATAATTACAAAAGAAAACCCTGATACAAATGTTATAATTGAGTTTGAGACTATAGTAGCTTTGGCAATGGAGGATAAGGTTGTTATTCGATCTTATTCTCCATTGGAGACAATTGCAAGTGGGGTAATAATAGATCCATTACCACTCTTAAAAAATAAATATATCAAACACCATTTAGATGAAATACCAAAGGGGAATAAGGAAAGGTTTCTCTTTTTGATTAAAAAAAATTATAAAAAACCTAAAAGTATTGAAGGTTGGGCAAATTTGTTTTTTGTTAAAAAAGAATTAATTGAAAAGTGGATTTTAAGTTTTGATTTAAAGCTAACTGATGATGAGTTAATCTATTCAACTGAAAATTATGGTTTAGTTGAAAAAGATATATTTGAGTTTTTTAATGATCAATATAAGTTAAACCATTTTAGGCCAATTCTAAATGCTGATCAAATTAAAATTTTTACAAAAATAAATCTTAAATGGTTAAAATTTGTTTTATCAAAAATGATTAATAAAAACTTAATTATAAGCAATAGGGGTGGATACTCCCTTATTGATTATCGTTTTGAAGCGACTAAAGAAGAGAAAAATCAAATTTCCTTTTTAAAAAAAATCATATTTGATTCTAATTATGTTCCTATTAAACTAGAAGATATTCTAACTAAATTTTCAGAAAATCCCAAGAATGCTTCAAATCTTCTTTATCTTTTACAAAATCAGGATGACATAATAGCTTTGGGAAATAGTTTATTTTTAGATAAAAAGAGATTTAGAGAAATTCTTAAAATTATTAAAGATTTCTTTTCAAGAAAAACTGAAATGGGTGTATCAGATTTTAAACAATTATTGGGTCTGAGTCGAAAGAATGCTATCCCACTATTAGAGTACTTGGATAAACAAGGTTACACTAAAAGAGATAAAAATTTTCGAACAAAAGGTGATCAGTTAAATGAGTGTTAATTCTAAATCCTTGCAAACTCCTGTAATGAGGCAGTTTTATGAAATTAAATCTAAAAATCCTGATGCAATAATACTTTTTCGAATGGGGGACTTTTATGAAACTTTTGATAAAGATGCTTTGATCACTTCTGATATATTAGGAATAGTACTTACAAAAAGGTCAAATGGTAAAGCGTCAAATGTAGATCTAGCCGGTTTTCCATATCATTCGTTAGATAATTATCTTCCAAAGTTAGTAAACGCAGGATATAAGGTCGCAATATGTGAGCAGGTCGAAGATGCAAAACTAGTTAAAGGAATAGTGAGAAGAGAAGTTGTTGAGGTTGTAACACCTGGGACAATTTTTACGGAGGATAATTCAACCCAATTCAAAAATAATTACATTGGATGTTTAAACTTTTCAAAAAAAAAGGTGGGGTTGGCTCTAATTGATATATCCACTGGACAGTTTCATATGGGAGAATTCTTTTTTAATGATTTATGTAATGTTTTATTAAAATTTTCACCAACTGAGATTGTAATTTCAAAGACAATGATTTATTCGAATGAAAAATGGTTTTTAAAGCTTCGTCCATTTGTTACAAAGCTTGAAAACTGGTACTTTGACTTTGAAATAAATTATAAAATATTAATAAATAATTTTAAGGTGAAATCTTTAAAAAGCTTTGGATGTGACAATTTTAGGAATGGTATAATTGCGGGAGGAGTATTAATAGATCATATAAAAAACAATTTAAATTCATCAGTTAAGCAGATTACAAAAATTGACCCAATTATTGAAAAGGGATATATGAGTCTGGATAATTTTACGATCAGAAACTTAGAAATTTTTCAATCTTTAATGGACCAAAGTTTAAAGGGAACATTATTTGATACATTAAATAAAACAAAAACACCTGGTGGTAGTCGCCTTCTCAAGCATTGGTTAGTTTTTCCCTTGACTGATAAAAGTGATATTAATTATAGATATGATATCATTTCAGCATTTATCAAAGATAAAAATATTCTCGAATCTATTTCTAATTCTTTGAAAAAAGTAATTGATGTTGAAAAGTTATTCGTAAAAATATGCAGAGGTAATGTAAATCCACAAGAATTAATTTTATTCTCAAAGACATTATCAAAGATTCCAATCTGGATTGATGAGTTGTCGAAGTCTAAAAACAAAGGGTTTAGATTCATTTTAGGGCTATTCAAAAACTCAAATCAAATTGTCGAAAAGATTAACACTATTATATCTGAAAATACGTCCAATCAAATAAAGTCTGGTAATGTAATTTTGCCAAATGTCGATATAAAACTTGATAAACTGAGAATGATATATAATAGTAGTAAAAAATGGATTAGTAATTATGAGAATGATCTTAGAGAAAAATTAGAAATACCAAAGCTAAAAATAGGTTTTAACAGAGTCTTTGGCTATTACATTGAACTAAGTAAGATTCATATAAAGAAAGTTCCTGATTACTTTTTGAGAAAACAAACGCTCTCAAATAGCGAGAGATACGTAACGGACAAATTAAAAAAATATGAACTAAAAGTATTGAATGCAGAGCAAGAAATTTTTGATATTGAGAATCGTATCTTTTCAGATTTATGTGAGGAAATAACAAGATTTTCTAAGATAATTAAAAATAATGCTCATGGTATAAACTATATTGATCTCATAACCAGTTTTACAAATATCGCTATTGATAATAATTATGTTAGACCACAGCTGTCTAATAATACTGAGATATTTATTAAAGGTGGAAGACACCCAGTTGTGGAAAAATTGTTGCCTGGTAGAGAAAAGTTTATATCAAATAACTTATCTATGGATTCCAAAAAAAATCAAATTCACTTAATTACTGGGCCTAATATGTCGGGGAAATCTACTTTTTTGAGGCAAGTAGGATTAATTACTATAATGGCTCAAATAGGTAGTTTCGTACCTGCAAAACAGGCAAAGATTGGTATAGTAGATCGTTTATTTACTCGTGTAGGTGCAAGTGATAATTTGGCTGGTGGCGAAAGTACTTTTTTGGTTGAGATGATAGAGTCCGCAAATATTTTGAATAACATAACAAAAAAAAGTTTGATTTTATTAGATGAAATAGGAAGAGGAACTTCAACTTATGACGGATTATCAATTGCTTGGGGGATTACTGAATACATTCACGACCATGTTGATTTAAAGCCAAGAACTCTGTTTGCTACCCATTATCATGAATTAACTCGGTTGGATAGAGTTTTAGACAGGTTAGAGAATTATCATGTAAAAGTTAAAGAGCATAAAAGTGACATTTTTTTCATGAGATCAATTTCAAAAGGGCCAGCGGACAAGAGCTATGGTATTCAAGTCGCTAAAATGGCAGGGCTACCTCGAAAAGTAATTGAGCGATCAAGTCAAGTATTAAAGTCGCTCACTAGAAGAGATAATGTAAAAAGATACTTGAATGAGGACAATCAAATGGCAATGTTTGAAAATAATAAAAATCTCATTTTAAAAAAAATTAAAGATTTGAATATCAATTCTATGACACCTATCGAGGCACTAAAGTTTTTAAATAAATTAAAAAATGAAATTAAACAGTAACTTATATTTTTTTTTTATTTTCTCAAAAATTTTATTTGGGAATGTTGAGTTTGTAAGCTTTGGTTGGGAGGCTTTTGATTACATAACCGATGCAAGGTCTTCTGCATTAGGTAATTCAAACATTGCCTATAAATTTGATTCACCAAGCTCGTCAATCATCAATCCAAATTTTGTGAATGTTGATCAAAAATATATCTCATTGACACATCAGTCACGTTTCGCAGGTTTGATAAATAATGACCTAATTGGTTTTAAATTTGGTCGCTCAAATATACCATTTAATATTAATGTTTTTTATCAATCAATTGGTAAGATACCAGATACCAGAGAGATGTTGTTAGATTGGGGATTAGATGGCCAATTTGGGACTAATGATAGCGGAGAAGGAAATGGAATACTAGATGAGGGGGAAAGGTTAGATAAAAATAAACTATCTTTTTTTAGTCAAAGTCAAATTGGAATCCATAATTCATTTAAAAAATCTTTTTTTAATCAGGAATTAGGGTTAGCCTTTAAAATTTTAGGAAAAAAACTTCATAAACACTCTGCATTGGGAGTTGGTATTGATCTAGGGATTTTAAAAAAATATTATGGCATTAACTTCGCCGCTGTTGTGAAGAATTTTCCATCCTCTGGCCTATTATGGGATGATGGAAAAATTGAGGGGACAATGACAAAATTATCTATCGGTTCACATTATAATAAACTTTATAAAAATTTGCCTTTTAGTATTAATTTGATGTCGCGGTTTGATTTTGATTCTATTTTAAATGGCAAAAATGAACTTGTCATTCAGGATATTAAAGAATCTTTTGGTTTTGAAATTGTTTACGAAAGCAAGGTTTATATTAGATTCGGGCGTGATGTTTACTCAAATTTAGCAGGTGGACTAGGTTTACTCTGGGATGACTTTTGTATAGACTATGCTTTTAATAATTCTTTTTCAAGTACTGGAATTGGGAACAATCATTTAATTACCTTTAATTTAAATTTAGATTTTGTTATAAATTATGTTTCAAAACTATAAAAAATCGCAATTAGGATTTCCTTTTTTAGTAATGAAGTCAAAAATTCGTTTAAGGTAGAAATTATATATGATAAAAAGCATGACCGGATTTGGATCAGGATCAGTGAGTGATGATCTAAATCAAATTAATGTAGATATTAAAGCAGTAAACTCTAGGTTTTTAGATTACAAGATAAAAGGCTTCAATATTAACCCAAACCTTGAAAATAGAATCAAAAAAGAGCTTTCTGAAACTATAAAGAGAGGCTTCATAAGTATTAAATTTGAAATAATTACCAATAATCAAAATTCACTTATTTTAAATAAAGATCGTCTTGAGTCATTTTTAAAAATCATTGATAAGATTAATTCTGATCACAAATTAAAAATTAATTTAAGTGATGTCATAAATCTAAATGATGTCATAACAATAAAGGAAGACATACACTATAACGATGATAAAATTTTTGAAGCTTTTAAATTCGCAATAGAAAAATTAAATAAAATGAGACAAATCGAGGGAGATGAAATTAAATTTGATATTCAAAAAAGGGTTGAGTTTATTGAAGATCTAATTTTAAGAACAGAGCAATTAACTAAGAATTTCTCTAAATTAAAAATTTCAAAAATAAAGAATAAAATATTGGAATTGGTGGATGATATTTCCATGGATGAATCAAGAATTTTGCAAGAGGTCGCTATAGTCGCAGAAAAATCTGATATATCTGAAGAGATTACAAGGTTTAAGATACATTTAAATCAATTAGGCTCATATTTAAACAGTGACGGGCCCGTTGGGAAAAAGATTAATTTTATGTTACAAGAATTAAGTCGTGAGGTTAATACTCTTGGCTCAAAAAGCTCTGATATCGATGTGGCTTCAAATGTGATTGAAATAAAAAGTGAATTAGAAAAAATAAGAGAACAGAATCAAAATATTCTTTAATGAAAAACTTAATAATAATCTCCGCACCTTCTGGAGCAGGAAAAACTACTTTATGTAAAAAATTACAAATGAGATTTCCTGATATTAAATGGTCTGTATCATATACAACCAGAGAAAAAAGATTGGATGAGGCTAATGGAACAGATTATAACTTTATATCTAG
>CACLYL010000035.1 GCA_902611135.1 uncultured Fidelibacterota bacterium
GATTAATTTTAATGAAGCAGAAAAAATGATCTTAAAGGCAAATCAAAAAAACCTTTTAATTATGGATGCTATGTGGACAAGATATTTACCTCACATTTTATTATTAAAAAGGTTATTGAAAGAGAAAAAAATAGGAGAAGTAAAGACTTTGTTTGTTGATCATGGCCAAAATTTATCAAATAATTTGAACCCTCGCCTATGGGACCCTAATCTAGGAGGTGGAGCACTATTAGATTTAGGTATATATGTAGTTTCATTTGCCCATTTAATTTTGGGTATTCCCAATACCATATCTGCTTACACTATAAAAAATAACAACGGTATTGATTTAACAACATCAATTATTTTCAATTATGATGATGCTCAAGCAATAATGAACGCAACTATGATCA
This sequence comes from uncultured Fidelibacterota bacterium, assembly GCA_902611135.1. Taxonomy (GTDB): domain Bacteria; phylum Fidelibacterota; class Marinisomatia; order Marinisomatales; family UBA1611. Next base: position 393 of record CACLYL010000035.1, read on the forward strand.
ATAATACACCTTGTGAAGCAATAATTTCTGGTACTAAGGGATATATAAAGGTATATGGTAGGTTTTATGCACCAACAAAAATGAAACTTAGATTAAATAGTGGTGAGGAAAAAATATTTAAAAATCATTATAAAGGACATGGATTAAGAGAACAGGCAATCGAATTTGCGCGGTGTAAAAATTTAGGGCTGATTCAATCTCCATTAATGCCCCATTCTGAAATATTAGATGTAATGAAGTCTATGGATATCATTAGAGAGCAAATTGGATTAAAATATCCAAACGATAACATATAAAGGGTGAAAATAGGATTTACTAAGAATTAAATGTTATTTTGAAAAAATGGAAAAATTAAATTTTAAAGGTTCAGAACAATTACTAGATAAGTTTATAACTGATATGGATAAAGCCATTTCTAATAAATTAATCTCAGAAAATAAAAGTCCAAACTTTTTGAGTTTAAAAGAGCGTTGGGAACTAATATCTATAAGATATATAAAGGAGGTAGGAGCTATGATTGAAAAAGCACAAACTAAATTCGATTTTATTGATGAAAAAACCTCAAAAAAATACATTAAAGAAGCTATAAAAAGTCTAGAATTAAAAAAGGATGAATACTTTAAAAGATAAACTTTAAAAGAGGGCATATATCAAAACAGACTCTAAATATCTAAATCAAATAGAACAATATATAATTTCATTATTAATTGCAGGTTTCATTTATGGAGGTATCTATTTTTCAATATTCCATTTAATAGATTTGTATGATAAATATTTCAATTTATCTACAGAGACTTTAAATATCATTAAAGGAATAAAAGATCTGCTTTTGTTGGATAAGGAATTAAAATACTTAATTCCTATTTTTATATTTTTATTTTTATTTGGACTTGCAGTACAGTCAATAAATTTTCTTACAGGACAAAGAGATGATGAATAAAACTTCTGCTTATAAATTTTATTCCATTTCAAATAAATAAATATACTTATGGGGCAGCTTAATCATCGGTTGAGAAATATCCCCAGTAAATTGGACAGTTATTAAGCCATCCTTTCTTATTAGCTCTATGTTTTTTTTCGATTCCCAATTATTAATTAAGGTTTTTAGTCCTAAACTGATCGGGTTGATTTCCGCATTTACACTTTCAAGTTTAATTTTAAAATTATTAAAATCCTGATCAAGAAGAATGCCTCCATATAAACTCGCCCTAACGAACGGAGTATGAATATCAATTTTAATTTCAGCAACCTTTTCGTTAATAAAATCAAAATTAAAATTAACTTTTTTAATCAAAATTAAATTATTCCAAACTCCTAATTTATTCAAGATTTTTTCAAAGTAAGGTTCTTGTCTGATATTTGATGGGAATTTTATCTCTGTATTTTTGAAATTAATTTCGACTAACCCTTTATGAATGACAAAGTAGTCTGATAAGTTAGTCTCTAACCATACTTCTGAAAGATTAAATACAATTTCAGGAAATTCAGCTTTTACTAACTGATCAAGTTTACTGTCTGGTATTCCTTGGAATGTGAGTTTCTCAATTAGAAAATTACCATTTTTGACCTTGACTATATTATCATTTTTCAATGAATCAATAGTTATATTTATTTTGGTTTTAGTCAAAATATTCACATGATTAAGATCCAATTGGTAATTCCAGTTAACCATTGAATTATTAATTAGTGAATCTAAAGTTGGATTTTCATTAAATTTTTCATTTTTTAGATCATAGGAAACTATTTTATATTTTTGTGCGAAATCAATATCTCCAGGTCTAGCATCTATACTTTCAGGGAAATTCATTGAATATTGCCATGTTTTATCGATGAATATTTCATTTTTTAGGTCAAGATAATTTTCCACAGCAAGTTTATCTAAAGATTTTGGAACTGAATTTAAATCACGCTCATAATTAGAAGCTGCATCACGGATCATCAAAATAGCTTCTTGGGCAATAGATTCTCTTTTTTTTAGTTGTTTGATCTTTTCTGTTGTTATCCAGTTATTTGAAAAGGTCTTACGGCTTAATTTTAATCCTTTTAGAGTAAAATCTGGTTTATTTAATTCAAAGTCATAAATCCTCTTCTCACCATTGTTTTGTCCAATAATATGAAAATTATTTAAGCTAATTTTTAGTTCATTAAGGCTTACTTTATAGGAATTTATAGTTTCTGTGGAATCAGAGTTTTGACTATAGTTAAAATTATTAATGTAAATGCCAGAGCCACCGATGAAACTCTCCAAATTATAATTCTCTTGTGATATTACAAGAATTGGGAAACAGAAAATTAAGAATTGATTTTTCAAAATATTATTTTAAACATTTGGAATAAATATTTCATAAAAGTTACTATCTTTATGTATTATTTTTTGGAACAAATGTTTGTTAAATTTGTACCTAAATAGGGTGTTTAATGAATACAAAACTTGTCTATTCCACTGATAAGACGGTTAATATTAATGAAAATGTAATTAAAGAGGTTGACTTAAATCCCTCTGAACAAATAGTATACTTGCATTTGGAGAGAAAAGGCGGTGGTAAGATTTTATCCATTGTTAAAGGATTAAAGCATCCAAAACAAAAATTAATTGTGATAGCAAAAGAACTAAAGAAACAGTGTGGAGTTGGTGGAACGGTTAAAAATAATGAAATACTTATTCAAGGTAATTTTAGAGATAAAATAAAAAGCCTATTAATTAATCAAGGATATAATGTAAAATTAAGTGGTGGGTAGAATCTATGAAATTTCTTGTGTTTAAAATTTTAATATCTATTCTTACGGTTATCATTGGTTGGGGGTGCAGTCAAGCCAAAGGTGAAGAGAGTGTACTTAGTATGATTCTCACCGGAAGCATGCACGGACAATTGGATCCTTGCGGTTGAAAGAAAAATCCCATGGGCGGTCTGCCTCGAAGACTAACTAAAATTAATGAAATCAGAACATCAGATTCTAATCCTCTTATAGTGGATGCAGGTGATTTCTTTTTCAGTACGAAAAAAATTAATATTGGAAATAAACAATCTGAAAAAATTAGAGCAGAATCAATCCTTAGAGGCTATGAAAAAATTGGATATGATGTCTTAAATGTTGGAGAATATGAAACGCTTGTCGGGCTTCCTTTTTTGAAAAGAATGTCAGAAAAAGTGAGCGTTCCATTTATTTCAGCTAATTTAAAAGACAAAAGTACAAATCAGTTAATCTTTGATCCCTATAAGATTTTAATTAGAAATAATCTTACTATCGCATTTATTGGACTCACTAATAATTTGGCTGACACTTCAAGTACACTCTTAATGGATGATTATTTAGAATCTGGAAAAAAGTATATCAAAGAAGTTTCTTCAAAATCTGATATGGTCGTATTGCTTGTCAATGCGGACAGATCAACTCAATCTAAGTTGGTTGATGCCTTCCCTAAAGTCGACTTCATAATAACAAGCGGCAGTACAAATATGTCCAGAGAAAGTAGTCCGCAAAAAGAGGGTGGACCTTACTTGTATTCATGCGGTAAACAGGGGAAATATCTTCTCAAAGTGGATATGAATATAAAAGATTCTAAAAAACCGATCATTGATGTGTCTCACCATAAAAAGAACCTAGTTTCAATTGATAAGCGATTTACAAGACTACAGAAAAAAGACCCCTCAAAAACATTGGAAGAAATATATGCAGATCAAAGCAATGTATTAAGTCTTATTGAAAAATATCGAAATGAGCTATCTGAATCGAAAAAAATAATTGAAACTGCAACAAATACTATTGAATATAAGACAATAGGTTTAAATAGAAAGATTAAAGATGACCCCGATATGTTGACATTTGTTGAAAAAGCACTTGTAAGCTGTAATGCGTATGCACCAAAGGTGTCTGAAAAACCAAAGAGTTCCCTTTCAAAAAAAAATAACATAAAAAGAAAATCAAAAATTGATCATTCTGGTCACAGCAATTAAGAAAGTTTATTCAAATGACTTTGACTAAAGAAATTACTTTATACATTGTTTCATCCATTATTATTGGTTTGTCATTCAATTTAGGAAGAGGTTGGGTTGATGGAGCTGGGATATCATTATTAGCAAAAGAACTAAAAATTGTAAGTGACTCTGAGCAAGCATTTGCAATTTTATCTGACCCAAGAGTAAGTATAATTGATTTGCAATCCGCAATTGAATTTCATGAAAAAGAGATTCTATTCGTAGATGCTAGGGCTGAGGAATATCTGTATGAGGGCGTAATTCCAGGTGCAATTTCAAATGATGATATTGAAGCTCTATCAGATGAAATAAGTGACCTGATAGGTTACAACAAAGGCTTTGTTGTTTATTGTAGCGATGATGATTGCGGATCAAGTGAAGATTTAGCCTATGAACTTCAAGAGAGGGGATTTATGAATATTTTTGTATTTAAGGGAGGATGGAAAGAATGGACAGATGCAAAAATGACTATTGAGGTTAATATTGATGACTAAGATTTATCCTATTTTTATTTTAATTACACGTATTTTACTTGGTCTTATTTTCATTATCGCCAGTATTGATAAAATAATAGATCCAGCAGGATTTGCTAGAGATATATCAAATTACCATTTTGTTCCATTTGGCTTTGAGAATATCATTGCTATTATACTACCATGGTTGGAATTATTTATCGGTCTAGGGTTAATTCTTGGTATAATGGTGGATGGTGCTTCAGTTATTAGCGGTATTTTACTTGTATTATTTATAATTTTAATATTTCAGGCAACTATTAGAGGATTTAATATTGATTGTGGATGCGGTTTAAAAGAAGGAGAGCTTGTGGGATGGCGTAAGATATTTGAAGATCTTATCTTTCTCTTTGGTGCATATTTTATTTGGAACAGAAAAGTTAAGATTTTTGAGTTTAAATATTAACTTCTTTGCTTCTATCGGAACTAAAAATAATTTTTTGGTACATCTAATTGATCAAGTTTTTCAATAAAGCTAAAAATCTTTTCCAAAGTATAAATAGTAAAATTAAATACCATCCCTACGCAGGAAATTACCTTTTATACTATTGGTTTCAGTATTTATTGCTCTATTTTGCAACCAGAATTTTTGGTCTTAAGTATAAGTACAGCTGGATATATGATATTAAATTTATTGTTGATTTAAGGGATTGGGCATTTGCTAGAAATTGTTACTTGGGATTAAATGAATTTAATGACTCCTGTTTTGTTTTACATTATTTGAGGAAAAATGATCTTTTCATAGATGTTGGAGCAAATCTAGGGCACTATACCTTATTAGCCTCAAAAATAAAAAAATCTGAAGTTATCAGTTTTGAACCTGACGATGATACGTATGTTAAGCTAAAGAAAAATATTAAAATAAATAATCTTGAAAAATCTGTCCAATTGTTTAACTATGCTCTTGGTGATAAGAAAGAAAGATTAGCTTTCATCACTTTAAGAAATAATGGGCACAACTATATTTCTAATTCAAAAAAAGGTAATAAAAAAGTAAACATTATGACCCTAGATCAATTAGAAACGGGACTGATTCCAAAGTTGATAAAAATTGATGTTGAGGGGTATGAAAAAAAGGTTTTAAAGGGCGGTAGAAAACTGCTTAGAAATAAGTTGGTAAATGCTCTATTAATTGAAATCAGTAACCATTGTGAGAGGTATGGAGATAGAATTAAGGATATTTTTATAGTTTTAAAAGAATTTGGTTTTTTACCCTATATATACAATCCATTTGAAAGAGATCTAATTGCATTTAAACATCCAAAAAAATTTATCGAACAGAATATAATTTTTATTAAGGATTTAGTGGCAGCTAAAAAATTATTGAAAAACTCTGAAATGATAAAATTAGACTCTAATTTTAAGTTATAAATCTTCAATTTTAGGAAAGATAAATGTTGATTTTTTTTAAATAAATCTAAAAATTCTTAATAATTAAACGTTGCTATTAGTTTAAATATGCGAGAGTAGCTCAGCTGGTAGAGCATCACGTTGCCAACGTGAGGGTCGCGAGTTCGAATCTCGTCTCTCGCTCATAATCATAAGCCCCACCTTTGTGGGGTTTTTTGTTTATTTTAAAACTTTTTAATAAGATTATTCATGTCAAACTCTAAAATTTTGATCTTTTTATATCTTCTATTTTCCTGTAGCTCTTTTGATGATGAATCCCCTAAACAACCCTCCAATTTAAAAGGTTACTTTTCTTTGAAAAATGATATCCCTAAAATTAAATTAACTTGGGAAAGGCCAATTGGTATTGATATTAAAAAATACATCATAGAGCGGAAAACTATTGATTTACCTAATGATTCTTTGATTATTTTTGTTGAATCAGATAAACAATTTTATGTTGATACTAAAATTAAATGGATGGAGAATTATACTTATACTATAAGAGCTAAAGGTTTTAACAATAAGTTCAGCTCTGAATCAAACTCTATCACTATTCTTTGTCATACTGCCTCTGGGATATGGGGCGTTTCAGGTGATACAGCAAAATTTTGCGTCAGTTTCGATGATTTTTCTGTCTCAAATGGTTTTAAAATTCATAGTTATAGATTAGATACACTAGATCAATCTTTCTTTGCGCCACTTTTTCTTGATTCAACAACTTGGGAAAGTACAGGTCAAATGATAAGGTCAAAAATTTTTATGGACTCTTCCTATAGTAGTTATACAGATGTTAATCTTACAAATTTAGATACAATAATTAATGGAATGGATACAACCCTAATTGTTTATGATACTGTAAACATAACAGAGCTTGTAATTGATACAATTGCCTTAAGCCAGCCCCCAAAAAGTTTCCAAATAGATTTATCAAGTCCTTCAGGTGGATTAATTACTTTCTTTTCAGAATCAATTCAACCAATTGAATTAGTTTATGAACTAAAAAGATGTAATGGACGTAACTTATTTCCATAAAATAAAGATCTACGTTACACATGTTTAAATTCAGCCTTCGATTTCTAAATAGGTAAGTTATTCTTGGACGGTACTAACTATAATTGGCTGGGTTGAAGTATGATTATTGTGGATATCGTAAGCAATTACTTGAATACTATGAACGCTTCCATCAGAGTAGATTGTGGTATCCCATTCGTAATCAAAAATATTATCGGTTATTGTAGTTTCAATTACATCATTTATGAGTATTTCTAAATGCGAAATACCCCAATTATCTACTGCAAAGCTCACTATGTTTACTATACCACTTAAAACTTGAAATGAAGTTGGTTCCTGCAATGAAACAACAGGTGGGATTAGGTCAAAATTTGGAATTAGATTATTATTTACGGTAACAGTTATTGAGGGGGTATTGTAAGCATTTCCACTCAAATCTCTAATTATAGCATATATTTGATATTCAAGATCATCCCCTTCCTGTTCAGTATCCCATAAATATTCGTGAAAATAATCGAGGGGTGTAGCATCCTGATTCACATATGCACCATTAATCATAACTTGAACAATATCAATTTGATCATTGTCTGTGGCAACAACTTGAATAGGGACAAAACCCTCAACAGTTTGGCCTGCAGATGGGCTAAGAATGTATCCGCTTGGAATCTCATTATCAATATTATCAACATTAACCGCAAAAGGTTGAGTTTGAGTGTGATTTTCATAGCTATCAAATGCGATACAATATATTATATGCTCCCCATCTTCGATATTATTTTGGGTATCCCAATCATATATATAAAGAGCCCCATCAATGCTTGTTTGGTTTCCAACATGATTATGATTAATATAATATTCTACACGATTTATTCCATAAAGGTCATCAGCTCTGGCAAGAATAGGAACAATTCCATTAATGGTCTCATTTGTGGCAGGACTAAAAATTACAACCGATGGGGGTATTGAATCAGTGATCCCATAATTATTTAAATTAACAGAGATTGGATATAAGGCACGACTGTTTCCCGAACCATCAGTTAGTTCTGCATTGATAATATTAATGCCATCATCAAATTCTGAGGTATTCCATTGACAAGTATATGGGTGAAGTAAGTCTTGACAAATAATAATTCCATTAACATTAATATTAGCCAGAGGATATTCATCACTATTATCATAGGCTGAGATGTTAATATTTACTAACCCTGAAACTGTTGACATTGATGCAGGAGCGTAAATCGTACCCATAGGCGGTGTTACATCAATTGGATCAATATTGTCTACATTGACTCCAATAGGTCCAATTATAGAGCTATTTCCAGATTTATCTTCAATAATTGCATGAATTTCATATATCTGATCATCTGGATATGTTTGGGTATCCCAAGTATGTGTGAAAGGTTCTTGTACTATATGTGATACTGAATCACCATTTATAAACAAGTTTATGAATTCTATACTTTCATTATCTGTTGCGTTAATTAAAATTGTTACCTCACCAGCAACAGTTTGTCCAGAGTATGGATATAGGAATAAACCAACGGGGTCTTGGTTATCTTCATTATTTATAAAAACTCTTACTGGCTTGGTTTGATTAAAGTTACCAGCTGAATCTTCTGCTGTAGCCCAAATGGTGCGGAAGATATCTTCAGGTGTTTCATTTGTTATCCATTCATGTGAAAGTGTAAATGGAGTATCATTTTTGACCGCTATTAGAGAATCATCCAAATAAAGAGTCGTTTTTACTAGGGCTCGATCATCAAATGCAAACGCAGATATCGTAATTGTATCTGATAGAATTGAACTATTAGCAGGGTAGGTAATCGTTACAATTGGAGCGATGGTATCTCCATCATCCGTTACTTGAAAAATCGGCCCATCATTACATCCAAATTGAAAAAAAAACAAAATGAGTGATAAAAATTTAAGTTTAAGGTTCATTATTCTACATTTACAACAATTGGTTGGAGTTGAGTTAAATTATTTGAGTTATCCAATACGTTGGCAGATAGTACACATTCAGACCCAGAAAAAGAGCTTGTATCCCATCCATATTCAAAAGGCTCTGTGTTGATTGAAGCTACATTATTTCCATTTATTAAGAATTGAACCTCTGTGACGCTAATATTATCATGAGCTTCTACAATAAATGCAACCGTGCCTGTTACTGTCTGACCTGAAATCGGATTAATAATTGAACCCGTTGGGTAGATACCATCCTCGTCAACACTATTATTAACAAAAACACTAATCGATGGATTGTAGGTCGTGTTCCCACTTTGATCGGTTATCGCGATAGCAAGTGTATGTTCTTCATCCTCATTTTCAATGGTGGTATCCCATTCATAGTTGTATGGATTCGTATTTAACTCAGCTACAGAAATACCATTTATTAATAAATTAACAGACTCAACTCCGAAATCGTCCTCCGCAATTATACTAACACCAACTAATCCCGATACAGTTTGCCCTGAAGAAGGGTGCTGAATAAACCCCGAAGGATAAATATTATCATTATTATCAATATGAACACTAATCGATGATGCGATTGTATTATTTCCTGTCTGATCAAATGCAACTGCGCCTATATTGTGATCTATGTCATCCGTATAGTCATTTGTGTCCCACAAATATTCATAGTAATTATCTAATCCTGTGCTGTCAATAGACCGGATCGTATCATTAATAAAAAAAGCAACCCTACTAATTTGATCATTATCCGTCGCATAGATTCTAATTACCGTTTCTCCGGAAATCGTTTGGCCTGCAGCGGGCGACGTAATTAGCAAGTAAGGTGGTTCTAAATCCATTTCTGGTTCGTTATTTACATATATCGTTATTGGAGAAAGTGGAGTTTGGTTAAATGATTGATCCCTAATGGTTGCACTAATAATATTTTCTGAATCCTCCATACCTGATGTGGTATTCCACGAAAAGAGGTAGTTGCCTTGAGCATTATCGGGATCAAATGGGTTGTGATAGACAAGTGCTTCTGGGTTTCCATTTACGTAAAAAATAACGCTGTGTACAGTATCGTTATCAGTAGCCTGAACAATAATATCTATCACGCCATTAACCTCGACACCTGAGGCAGGGTTTATAATTGTTCCTGTAGGTGGCTCTGAGTCGTCTAGTTCATCGATGAGAATAGAAACAGGAGATAATAAACTTGGATTGTTGTTCATGTCTCTAGCAATAGCATGAATAGAGTGATATCCATTCCCTCCAACAAGACCAGGAGTCACATTGTTCCATATATAATAGCATGTTGTTATTGAATCACCTGTTGTAGGAGATATTTCATCAAAGCATTGTGGTAGATTTTGATTTCCAATGAGAATATTGTCAACATAAAAAGATACATACTGAATGCTATCATTATCATAAGCTAAAACTTCTATATCGAAAAATCCTGAAATAGTTTGATTATTGTAAGGACTGATTATAGTTGCAATTGGATTTTCATTATCTTCATTATTAATAACAGCTCTTATCGCATAAGAAGCAAATTCATTATCATTTATATCGCTAGCAACAAACGATAAATAGTGAAACGCATCTTCGGCAAATAGTAACTGATTTGTAGATGAATCAATCCCTAGTGTGTTCCATTCATATTTAAATATATCTCCATCAGGAAAAGAATCAGTGCCAACTAGGTTTTGATTTAAATAAAAATCAACTTTATAAACGCCCTCATTATCGACCGCTCTAACTTTGACAGAGTAATTACCTTTCACAACATCTCCATCTAATGGATATAAAAAGGAAGCAATTGGGGGTGTAGTATCTGGTGAAGGTAATTCTATTGCCTCATCGCATGAAAATCCGATGAAAATAAAAAATAACAAAAAAATATAAATTTTACGATGAATGCCCATATTTAAATATACATAATTTCTTATCGAAAAAACTTTACAAGCTTGCCACCAATTGAGGTGTTCTCAAGCTTAAACACAATTCTGGAAATTTGGGTTTTAATGATATTTGAGAAAGAGAACATGTACATATTTCTACCAAATCTTTTATTTTCATATATAGTATTAAAGTAAAATTCATTTTTATTTCTTACGATATCACAAGCCATGGAGGTAATTATGGAAAGTGGAATAAGGAATGAAATTGATTCGTATGCTTTACCAGTTTTCATTAACCCAACATAAGTTAATCTTGGAAGTAGCTCATCATACTGATCCCATATTTGGGGGATCTTACGACCATCCTCCAAGTTATTGAGTGTGTTTAAACCTGCAGCTAAAATAAATGAATAAAATGAATAGTAAAATCCTCTCTTAACCGAAAATTCCATAATACTATAATCGGTAACTACTTTTTCAACTTCAAATAGTGATATGAATTCAGATTTATTATTTTTCTCTTGGATTAATATTTCTGGTTTTAACATGTCAGGTCTAAAGCGTAGTTTATTTAAATAAATTGTATCACCATGAGTTGTAAAGAGAGTAGCTGGTCGATTTTCCATCCTGCGAATATTTTCCATAAAACTCCAACTATAATGGAAAACTTTTTGATAGTCATTATAAGCATAATAAACTTTTCTTAAACGAAGAGAGTCTAATTCAGACGAATCTTTTGGTGTATAAAACATTAAATCATAACCGATAGAATCAATATATCCAATAAATGTTTCACCATCATATTTGACAATCGTATGTTTTACGTCAAAAGCGCCGTTAAATTGGGAGAACAAATTTCCGCTAACAAAAACTAATATAGACATGATTTGTTTCATGCGTTGTAAATTAAAGTATCTACATGAAGAGTCAAAAGTATAATCTCATATTTGTTTTTGTTTTAGTTTTCGTAAATAATGTTGTGAATTCACAACCAAAACTAAGTTTTGATCTAGGGTTAGGTCTTTATCAGCCGACTCTAGAGGGTTTTGATGAAAATGATGCATTTCCATCAAAAAATGTTTTTAACAGAAATCTTTTATTGAATTATGGTATTTACTATGAATTTTTCAGCAATGCAAGAATTGGCTATAATAGTCTGAGCTCACTTGAAACTGGGCAAGTTAAATTTGTCAATTTTGATGGAGCTTTTACGCGAAATATTAATTATCGTATATTTGCTCTAGAAACATTTTTTAGATGGAGACCTAGAATTGAATTTAATTTTACTCTATCACCAGTTTGGGGTAAAGGTGTGATCAAAATGGACACGGAACCTGAAGAATCAGTTGTAGATTGGAATGAATTGTTGGCAAGCTTTGGCAACACTGATTTCATTAATAAAATTGGTTCGACAAACTCAATGGTAAAAAACTGGGTTGGATATGCAGGAATTATTGGTTTACGATATTATCTTTCATCTAGAGTAGCAGTAGATTTAAAATCGGGTTTTCTAAATAATAATTACCAAGAAAAGGATTGGATACTAAATAACACAAAGGTAACAGGTCCAAAACTAAAAATAGATGAATTACCTATATTTACTCTCAAAATAATTTATGGATTGAGATGAGAATTTTTCTCTCACTATTACTTCTTTTTCAATTTACTGCAAGTCAAGAGATTGATAATCAATCCTACAATCCATGTGAAGACCCCCTTCTAAAATTAGCAAGGGTGAAAGGTGTAAAAGCAGTGCCCCTAAAGGATATTAGAAAGTTTAGAAAAGCCCTTAGAAAATGTAAAGTGAGCCAAAAAGACGGTGAAAAGAAAGTATCTGAAATTTTTGAAGCTGATTGGAAAAGAGATTATAAGAGTGCAATGATCTTCTCTTCATGGACATCTACATATTCCATTCTTGTATTCATGACTTTAGTCTACTACTATATTGGGATGATTTATGCAACCGAGCCAGGCGATCCTGAGTATGATTGAAATTTCTAATATCATAATAAAAATTTCAAGACTTATAGTCATTGTTACTCTCTCGGATTTAATTATGTCCCAAGGACATCCCTATTTAGATAATTTTGTATCCAACCATATCCTTTTAACAAAAAGTAAAATGGAATCCAGTCCAATGTACTGGCAAGATTTTAGAGAAAGTTACTATAGAGCAAGAGCAGTTAGATACTCAGATAGTTTATTAGATAGTTTAAATAATGGTATTTCATCATATGAAATCGTAGTTTATAAGTTACCTGAATTAGAATTTTTTAAGAATGAAGCATTAAGTGGGAAGAAGTTTAAATACAATATAAAACAAGCTAAAAAAGTTAGCTTTAACGTTAATTATTTTTCGACTTCAATTGATTGATCTGGCAAAATATCTAATTCTCTAAAGATCATTTCAGAGATTTCTTTTGCAGATTCATCTTCGGAATGTCCATCTTCAAGTAGAGCTTCAAAGGCATTTATCAGTACTTGCGCGTCGCTATCATCTTTAAATATATTATCAAGAACAGTTGAGGGTACCCCAAAGTCTCTTAGCCTATTATATACGTTTACTCTATTCGCGTTCACAGTCAAATTTAGTTATATTTATTTTAATCAAAAAAAGTAAAAAGTAGAATTGTCTCTTGCGTTTCATGCTGTAAATTAACTATAAGAATTTCTAAATTTTATGGCGTCGTACCCAAGTGGTTTAAGGGACCGGTTTGCAAAACCGTTATTCGCCGGTTCGAATCCGGCCGACGCCTCATTGTTAAAATGCCCGGGTGGTGGAAATGGTAGACACTATGGACTTAAAATCCATATCTTTTCAGAAGTTAACCACCACTTTGGTTGCAAATGGTTGCAAACCCGGGGGTTAACTCTATTTCAATCTACCGGTCTAAATTAGATTAACCTGGTTCGACTAGAGTATGTTTTATTTTGACAACTCAAAATTTCATGCCAAAAAACCCCAAAACTACGATGCTTTTTTTTCTATTCTTTAGCTGAGATTATTTTAATAATACCATCTTCTTAGTTGCTTTAAACTCTCCTGCTTGTATTGAATATATATAAACGCCAGCTGCAACTCCTGCACCTAAATCGTTCTTAGAATCCCAATAAAAAGAATGAGATCCTGCAGCCTGATTTTTATTGATTATGGTTCTAATATTGCGACCTTGAATATCATATATAGTTATATTTACTAAATTATCCTTTGGGAGATCGTATCTGATTTGAGTAATTGGGTTAAATGGGTTGGGGAAATTAGGATAAATCGCAAAGCCAACTGGTAAACCATTGTTGGAATTGCCCTCTATGTCTAGTTGCGAAGTTCCAGATGCACCTACATAACGTTTAATTTCATCATTCATAAATTGATTTGTACTTACTTCAAGGAAACCTGGAATTTCATTGATTTGACCCTTA
>CACLYL010000036.1 GCA_902611135.1 uncultured Fidelibacterota bacterium
TTGGAATCAAAAAGATTTTGAGCAAAATATAAAAAATAGTAGGAATAAATTATTGCTAATGGAGAGAAAGCCTTTGAAAGTTAATACTGGAGAATATAGAACATGGTTTGAATCTGCTGCAGTATCAGATTTTTTGGGAATGTTTTCATGGAACGGGATAAGTGAAGCCTCTTTAAGGCAAGGTTGTAGTGGTTTTGGTAAAATGAGGTATAATGATGTAAGATTATCACCAAAATTTTCAATTTATGAAGATTTTTCTCAAGGATTGTGCCCACAGTTTAACTCAGATGGTGAAATTTCATCTTTAGAAATTCCTTTGATTGAAAATGGTATGCTGAAAAATACTCTAGTTAGCTCTAGATCTGGTAAGGAATATGGTTTAAAGACGAATTTTGCAGAGGTGGGGGAATATCTCAGATCGCCTAAAATGAAACGTGGTGAACTAAACCACAAAAATGTTTTAAAGTCTATTGATAAAGGACTTTACTTGTCAAACATTCATTATTTGAATTGGAGTGATGTTTCAGGTGGCCGTATTACTGGTTTAACCAGATATGCTTGTTTTTGGGTAGAAGGCGGGGAGATCATTGCGCCCATTAAGACAATGCGTTTTGACGATTCATTTTATCGCTTTTTTGGAGATCAATTATTAGAGGTTGAGGATAAATTAACTTTGAATCCTGAAGTGGGAACCTATGGTGGAAGGTCTATAGGGGCAACCACATGTCCTGGTATTTTGGTAGATTCTTTTCGTTTGACTCTATAATTTAATGGATGAGACTAACTTAGTTCCTTTTTTTATTGGTCTATTATTCGGTGGTGTAGTTATTTGGCTCTTTAAACGCAAAGGATCATTAGTTGTGGAAAATCAGCTAAAGCAAATTGAAAAAACATTTGAAGATATATCAAATCAAACATACTTGAATAACCAAAAACAGTTTCTTGACCTTGCGGACTATAGGTTATCCAATTTGATTAAGCAATCAGATAGGCAGTTAGAACAAAAAAAAGAGATAATTGATGTAACTCTAAAAGGCATAAAGTATGATATAAAGAGCTTAAATGAAAATACTATTGCATTGAAATCTCAAATTGAACAATCAAAAATGGTAACCGTTGAACTTTCCAGATCAACCGGCGAATTACGTAAAATATTGTCAAATTCGCAAAAAAGAGGTCAATGGGGAGAACGAATTGTTGAAGATATCCTTAAATACATTGGATTAATTGAAGGCATGAATTATAAAAAACAAAATCAAACTGGAGTTTCTAGACCGGACTATACATTTTTCTTACCCGACAATAAAATCCTAAACATGGATGTAAAATTCCCTTTAGTCCACTATGAAAGATATATTAAATCAGATTCGGATATTGAAAAAAGGGAAGAAAAAAAGGCGTTTATGCAGGATGTCAAAAATCGTATAAAGGAAGTCTCAAAAAAATCTTACATAGACCCAGATAATGGAACTTTAGATTATGTTTTGTTATTTATCCCGAATGAAAGTATTTATTCGTTTCTCAATGAGGAAGATAATGATTTAATTGATTTTTCTTTAAAAAATAAAATTTTACTATGCTCTCCAATGACACTTTACGCATTTTTATCTTTAATTCGTCAGGCAATATCAAATTTTGCAATTGAAAAAAAAGCTGGCCAAATTCAAAAATATGTTGGGGTTTTTAAGATTCAATGGATTAAATTTTTAGAGAAAATTAATTCACTAGAAAAGTCTATAGTGACTTTGAATAACCATTTTGATGAGTTAAAAGGACCAAGACTACGTCAGGTTGAGAAAGAAATGAATAAAATTTCAAATTTAGAGTTGGATAATACCAATCAAGTCTGATAAAAATTATAAAGCCACCACTCTAATCTTTCAATGAGCAAGTAACCTTTATGAGATATAAATATATATCGGTTTTTTTTATCTATTTTTCCTGCGTATCACCGCCTAAGTATGATGATGGTTTAATAGAAAATATACCTGCGATTGTAAATGATGATGATTACTTTTCCTTATCAGTAAATGGGAATAATTATAATGATTCATTGTCATGGGAGTTAAATTTAGATTTGTCAGATTTTGACGAAGTTTTAACTACCTTTATTGTTAGAGATTTAAATGTTTCACCATCAGATTCTTCTTATATAATCGCTTCTATTGTAACTGGAGATACAATATTTAAAGCTAATATTCAGAGTGAGGTCATATTTTCATCAATTGACTCAGCTAAATTCATCGGAGAAATTAAAAAGGTTATATTTAAAGCAGAAAACTTTGAAGGCAAACTAGAATATCAAATAATTAAAAATCCAAATCTTTAGTTTTAAGTTGAAACAATAAATTTTTAGTTAAACTATTTTAGTTTAAATTTACACAATTGATTATACCACTATGCTAAAAACACAGTCTCCATATAAAACTAAGCCAAATGAAAAAATAAAATTAGTATCTTTACCTGCAAAAAATTTCGTTTGTATATTTTTTATCTATTTTATGGTAGTATTTAATAGTTGTGCAAGCTTGAGCTCATCACTAACTGAATTTTTGACAAGAGAATCTAGCATGCCAGTCGCATTTAAAGATAGAAAAGTAAATGAAGCTGAAAAATATATGGCTGTGTATGATTTAGGTGGGAGAATTACTACCCATGCAAATTTTATTGAATTATTAAAATATATTCCTGATGATTTAAAACAGGATAGAATATATTTAACAAGAACTGATTACTTTTCTATTGGTGAAAAATATAAAAACCTGAATAAGTGGGATATTGCTTTGGAATCTGGATTTATAGATGGATTGCTTGGGAAAGGGCTTACAATCTCTGAAAAATTAGACCATATTAAACCAAGGAATACAGATGAGTTTTTAAATAATTTACCAATGGATGCCTTTTACATGCATGGAATTGACCTTGAGGATTTAAATATTATTAAAAATGAATTTAAAGCATCAATTTTAATGAATTATCAAGTTGTTGATTTTTCTGATTTGAAAATGTCACTTACAGTTTATGTTCGATTAATCAACTTAAATAATATGAAAATTTTAACTTCAGGAATAGTTGAGGTGGAAAAAACATCAGACTTAATTGTAAAAAAAGAAATAGATGCTTTTTTGGATGCATTTGACATTGTTAAAAATATAAATGACTTCCCTAATCAATTATATTCAGAAAATATCAATATTGGAGTTCTGAATACAGATATTTTAAATATTAGTGGAGACTATTCTGAAGAATTATCGAGAAAAACAATTAGTATTGAGAATGGTATCATAACTGGTTTGATACAAAATGAAAAATATGTAATTGATAATCCAGTAATAATTGAAAAAACTAAAGGCTTTAAATTAAAATTTCCCGAAGTTTATAAGAATATAGTTTTTAATACTAGTCCACTATTATATGAGGAATGGATGGAGTTTTATGATAAAACAGGATGCAATTTATTGCTTGCATATCGATATTTACCTGATAATGGACTCTACCTTAAAGTTATTGATGTAAAGCTAAACGGGAAAATTATTTATTCAAAGGCCTTTCCTTTCAATGGCAGGCAGGATCTTGGAATAATTGCCAATCATGATTTTATTGCTTCTCAATTTTTATCTGGTTTTGACTTTGAAATTTTTAATAATCGGAAAATTTTAATTGTTGATGGAAATCATCAAGCTGTGGAGTCGAGTAAGTATCTCAAAGATATTTCAAAATTCAATGCAATGAATCTTGCAATTGAGGATGGAATCGTTTCAGCTTTAGTTGGTCAAAAAATAGATGTTTTTGAAAAGCTAAAAACAGTATATCTTAAAAGGCCTTGGATGTACGAGGATAAAATTTTCAACTTAAATCCTCTTTATTTAAATGATTGGGATCAACTCAAAAAATTTGGAGTTCAAACTCTAATTGTTTTTCAAAATTTAATTCCTTATGAAAAGTTAAATTATAATGACCCCAGTTATGATGATGTGGCAGTTAGCGTCAAAGTTATCGATTTGAGTAATGGTGATATTATTGCTTTATCTGGTATTACAAATATTGAGTAAGTAAAAGTGGATATGCTAAAATTATCTAAATACATATTACTATTTTCTTTTTGCTCTATTATGGGACAAAGATTTGATGCATCAGATCCTCCTATGATATACATTTATCACTTTGTGAGTTATGATACTAGCTCTATAATTTTTCATGGGGGGTCTGCGGATGAAAGCCAAAATAAAACAGTTAAGTTACCCTTTTTAAATACAAATAATATTCTATCTGATCAAAATAAAATAATTTTAAAACCGCTAAATCCTAAAATAGTTTCTTCAATAGTTACATCTTCTGTTGCAAAAAATAGACATATAAAAATTGCCGGTGAATCTATACAAAATCGAATAACTAAAGATGATTTTTTAAAGATTGTAAAATCATATGATTTTCCAAAGAGAACTGATTTTGTTTTCATCGGAGAAATTAATTCCCTGGGTGACCAATATGAAATTGATTTTAAACTTATTGATGTAACATTACAAAAGGTAATTGGGGCCAAATCATTCAACCTTCCCTTTAATTCTATAACAGAATTAAGGCCAATGATAGACTCCGTTGTTAAACCTATGATTGATAAAATATTGGATCCATTCTTGGGTTATGCTATTATTAAGGTTGATTCTACAAGCAGATCAAAAATAAGATGGGATAAAGTTCATATTCGCCCTTACGATAACGTTGTAAAAAATAATATTGAATTGACTTCTGAGGCAGATTTTGAATCATTTTATACAGATCGAATAGGTAGCCATTTTCTAAATACCCATGAAAAGATTCTAGAAAATATTAGACCGTGGTCAATTGAAAAAGAGGTGAAAAATAAAATTATTGCTGAATACAATGGCTATGACTTATCAATCAGTAAAATAGGTGAAGAAACATTTGGAAAAATAACAGCCTCCCATAAAGAAAAAATAGTAGATTTCCATCTTTTAACTGATGAAGAAAAAGAAAATTATACAAACGATTATGATAGAGTTATCTATCATGAGGTGAGAAAAATTTGGGGTAGTAGACTTGACGACGCTTACTTTATCAAAGGGTCAAATGGTGATGGCAAATTCCTTCAGGGTGAATACACTGCTAGGATATTATTAAAGAACAACCAAGATCCTTTTCAAATTAATTTTAGTATTAATCCTGGTGATTTATGTGAGATACCTTTAACATTACCTTATGTGAATACAGTAAAAGATAGTGATGGTGATGGAATTATTGATGAACAAGATGCATGCCCTGAAATTGCAGGTAGTTCAAATCTTGATCCCAAAAAACATGGATGTCCAGAGCCAGAACAACTCGCTATTTTAGATATAAATAACATTAGGAATGGTCTTAAGTTTGAATTTTTAAAAGTTGAAAAAGGTTTTAATGAGTTTATATTAACAGGATTTAAGGAAAATAACAAAATAGTCTTGGATAGAAATGACCAATATACCTTCATTAGGTCTAATCAAAATTCAATTCAACTAGTAGATATTCCCTTTGGTTTATATGTTTTAAATTCATATTCCTACTCATCTGAGGGTGAATTTCCTGGTAAACACTATTTAACTTTATTTTCAGAGAGTGACACTCTTCAAATCAATGATCAAGATCAAATATTAACTTTCAATATACCAGCACCAAGTAAAACTCTTGGAAGAGAGTTAGTTATATATTTTGATCCTTTTTCGATTAATGAAAATGATGAATATAAACTTTATTTAAATGATTCCTCAGTACCATCTGCATCGGTATTATTGGCAGGAGAACTCCATGTAATGGGTTTTCCATCAACTTATGCTGGTAATGTTATTTTTAAAAGAGATGATTTTATTCCAGATACTTTAAAGATAAATGAGGGAAGTGAAAAGTCATTTTATTTAGCAAAATTAGATAAACCTACAAATAAAAATGGTTTTGTTTCTAAGGCGGCTCCAGATATCTTTGAAAAGATAGAACAAAAAGTTAGTAGTGAAGCCAAAAATTTTAAAACTGTTAACTGGCTTAGAGATAATGGGGTTTATAAATATTTACTAATATCTTTCTTGATTTTTTGAATAGTAATTCTTGGAAAATTTTTAATCAAAACTACCTTTAATCCCCCCACTCTGGGCATAATAGGTTTTTGTAATCACACCAATCACAATGTTTTCCCTTTTTTGGACTAAATTCTTGGTTCCTAATACTTTTTGCAGTTTTCTCAATTACTCTCTCAACAGATTTTAATTCCATAGTATTAAATGAATGTTCTTTTATTGGATTTTCTTCATCTCTTAAAAAGTGGAGTACTGCTTTTTTTGGAAGTCCTTTAATTTTTTCATTGGATGATTGTAGTAAGTATAAACAATAAACTGCAAGCTGTAATGAAGATTTAGCAGGGGAGGCTATTTTACTTGTTTTATAGTCTATTATTTTGACCCCATTTCTATCTTCATCGATCCTGTCAATTGAACCCTTAATAGTCACATCTTTGATATCGAATGAGAAACTCATTTCTCTCTCCAAAACTTTAGGGTGATTTGATAAGACATAATCTACGTATTGAGATAGTATTTTAATTCCTTGTTCTTTAAACTTTATCTCTCTTACTTCATAGTCAAAATCATCTTTTCTCCATTCTTGATCCAATAAGTCTAATATTCTTATTTTTTTAAGTTCACCGCCAGGTTTATGAAATCTTTGAAGCACATTGTGAATTATCGTACCAAAAATCAATTCTGGTTTGCTGCCATTTTGGGGTATATTATCAATTTTATTAAACCGAAACTTTAATGGGCAAGTTTTGTAGGTTTCAATAGAGCTTGCTGATAAATGTAACTTTTTAGGAATACTTGGTTCAACAATATTTGATTGAATATCTCTCTGGAGTTTTTGATCCCAATATTCATTTTTGAAGGTTACCTTTTTACCATTTTCATATTGTTTTATTTTTATTAAAACGTCTGATATTTTCTTAATTTCATCATAAGATTCATCTACAAGAGCTCTTTGCAAAAATTCCTCATACTTCATTTTTAACTTTGAGCTAGGTATTGCTTCTTTACCGATTTCGTCCATTGGTTTATTCTCCATTAATTCAATTGGTATTTCTTTTATAAATTTTGAGGTTGCTTTTTTTGGAGCTAATAAAAAAAGTTTCCTTTTTGCTCTGGTCAAAGCAACATAAAATAATCTCCTCTCTTCTTCATAATGATGCTCTTTGGATGAAATTGTTGAACTTTCGCTGTATCTTAACCATTCATCAGGCGGTTTATTTATAAATTGATTTGATCTGTAATTTAAAGGAAAACTTCCGCTTCTTTGATAAGGTAGAAAAACAACATCAAATTCTCCACCTTTGACACTATGTACTGTTTTAATAATAATCCCTTTTAAATTATTGGTTTTTAGAGGTTTTAATGATGAGATTGAACCAGAATTCATTACCGCTTCTATGTAGGTGTTAAAATTCCAAATTGTACTCAGCTTTTTATTTCTTTTGGAAAATTCTTGTGATTTTATTAAAAGTTGTCCAATATTAAGCAAAATAAACTGATCGTAAAGGGAGTAACGCTTTGCGGCCTTTTTTATTATATCTTGGTTACTCGTTATAATCCAAACCATTTGATCTATTGATCTCTTTTTTAATAGGGATTTATAGTACTCAACTTCTTTTAAAATTTCTTGAACTTCAGGAAACTTTTCTTTCAATGTATTATCTGAATTTAGTTGATTTAAATAGTTATCTCTTTTGTTTTTAATACCTTCAAAAATAGAATTCGTTTTTGTATGCCCAAGTCTATTTCTTAATATTCTGTAAAGAGAAATATTACAAAGAGGTCCCCTAACAATTAATTGGCACCAAGAAAGAATATTTCTAATTATTGAAATACCAAAAAAATCAGGAAAAACTAGGTTCGTTGGTAGACCGGATTCTTTAAATAATTTATATACTTTATTGCATTGATTATGGGTCCTACATAACACAGCAATTTGATTATATTTAATATCTTGTATCTTTTTTATACTTTGAATTAAAAACTGATTTTGATTATTTAAATCTCCAAGGAAGAGAATTGGAAGATTGTCTTTTTTCTTTTTCTTGGAAAAGAGAACTTTATTTATTCTGTCATTATTTTTTTTAATAGTAATATTTGCAAGATCTAGAATAGGTTGATTTGAGCGATAATTTTGCTCTAAAGAAATTATTTTGAACTCAGGATCTGATTTATACTTATTTTTGAAATTTTGAATATTGTAAGAATTCGCCCCACGGAAGCTGTAAATCACTTGATCATCATCTCCAACTACAGTTATAGAATTCTGAGCATCTACAATTAATGAGATTATTGTATTTAAGGCAAAGTTATTATCTTGAAATTCATCAATGATAATGTGTTTATATTGATTTCTAATTGAATCTAAAGCAGATTTATTTGATATAATTAATTCATAAGCCAGAGATATCATATCTCCATAATCAATTACTCCCAAATCTTTTTTCCACTGTTGTAACTTTGGATATATTCTTCCTAAATCTTTTAATTGGTTTCCCAGTTCTAAATTAACGACCTTTTTCTTTACAAGGTCATCAACAGATAAGGTTTTTATATCAATTAGTTCATCTTTCATTCTTGAATAAAATGGCAATATGCTATCTAGAATGGCCTTTTGTGGATTTAATGCAAATAAATCAGACCGAAAAGGTTTTAATTCGTCAAATCTTGAAAGGAGTAAATGTACTGCTTCACTATGCTCAAATAAATCAGGGAACTTTTCATCTGAATAATCACGTAATATTTTAAGACAAAAAGAGTGGAAAGTGGATACGGTCATTTTTTCTGCCGATTTGCCAATATCTTTTATTATTCTATTTTTGAGTTCGTAGCTCGCCTTTTCTGTGTAGGTAATAGCGAGAATATTTTCTGGTTTAATTTTACGCTTTTCAATGAAATATGTAATTCTATTCTGTAAAGTGAAGGTCTTACCTGTGCCAGCTCCAGCAATTATCATTAAAGGTGAGGGAGGATGTTTAATTGCTATAAGTTGACCGCTATTTGGATTGATTGTCATTTTTAGCCCATTTATTGAAAAGAGGATATGTATAATTTTACAATGAAGTATGATAAATATTTATATTTTTTAACTTTTTTAATAAAATAGAGTCTCAATAAATATACATGGATGAAGACCACATTTTAATTAAAGAATTCAATGATGGAAATATTGAATCTTTCAATAAACTGATAAAAAAGTATTTAAATAGTACATATAATTTTTTTTTAAAAATAACCGGTGAAATAATGGGTTCTGAAGATCTTACAAATGATGTATTTTTCATACTATTTAAAAAATTAAATAAGTTTAGATACGAGCCAAAATTTTCAACATATTTTTACAGAATTAAGCTAAACAAAGCCAATTCTTGGATAACTAGAGATAAATGGAAAAAACTGCTACACTTAGATCAAATAAAAGATCCACTAATAAGTAAGGTAAGAATTGAAAAAGAATATGTTAAAATTGAGTTGAGGCGTCAGATAAATAAATTGTCAAAGAAGCAAAGGTAAATAGTTTTTCTTAGAATTTATGAACAATTATCTTATAAAAAAATATTTGAACTGATAGGAATAAACGAAAATAGTGCGAAAGTAAATTATTTTCATGCATTAAAAACTTTAAAAAGAAAAATGAATTATGAATGATTTTGAAAGTCAATTAATATCATTATCAAAAAAAAGTCAAATGAAATTTAATAAAGACAAGTATATAAAAGGATTTCATACAAAAATTGATCAATCAGAAAAAATTAAAAGATTAAATAAAATTTCAATTGGTATTATAATATTATTATTTTTTTTAATTTTTATAGATCCCAACTCATCAGCAATTGAAGTAGATTCATTTAAATATCATGATACTTTTTATGGCCTAGATTTTTTTTCATCTCTAGATGATTCGGTATTTATAAACGATAATTATTTTTACGAAATATCTATTTTTTTGTTAGAAGAGCAAAATAGTTGGGAAATCTTAGATTTAATTGATGAAATTGAAAATGGAGGTAAAATAATATGAGATTTATCATAGTATTAACAGTAAACCTACTTTTTTCCCAAAATGTTGCCAATAAAAATCAGCTTATTGCTGATAATCATGGATTATTTGAAAGCAATCTGAATGAAAATTGGTTTAAAGAAAAAAGGAAAAAAAGTAAAAGGGATAATAGACAAAGAAAAAGAGAGACACGAATTATATGGTATCTAACTGATGAATTAGAATTATCTGCTGAGCAAGCAGAAAAGTTTTTTCCAGAGTTTAGAGCACATAGAGAAGATATTCAAAAAATAAGAATTCAAATTCAAAATATAGGCGTTGAGCAAATAGAAAAGTCAGATCAAAAAGACTTAGATAAGTTAACCTTTGATGAAATTTCTGAAATGATTGATAAATATCATGGGTTAAGAAAAAAAATTATTGATATTGAGGCTGATTTTATGTTTAAAATGAAGAATGTTTTAACTCCTAAACAGATTGCTCTCTTTGTGACTTTTAAGGAAAGAATGATGAACAATATGGTATCAGAATTGGAGGATAAAAGAAGTAAAAGAGATAAAAAAAGAGGTCGAAGTAAGAAAAAAAGGATATTTTAACTATTTAGATCTTTTTCTTTGATGATTGAAAAAATAAATATAGGTTAATTGATGAGAAACTTAGTAAGTAATTTTTATAAACTTCATTCATTTACTTTTTTTATTTGAAGCTTACTTTTCTACTACTATTTTATAAATTCCTATTTTTTTTCCATCTAGGAGCAAATAATCTTGGTAAGATATATATCAATTCAGAGCCTGAGGGTTCTAATATTTATATAAATGGAAATTTAATTGGACTCACTCCTTTACTCGTTGAAAATTTAGAGCTAGGAGCACATAATATAAGATTTCATTATCCTGGGTATGATATTTTAGATAAAATAATCGTTTTAGAAGATTCAGAATTAGTAGAAATAGATGAGTATCTTTTTGCGAAGACAGGGAATCTAAAAATTTTGTCAAAACCGATAGGAGGAAAGGTTTATTTAGATAACTCTTTTGTTGGTTATACACCTTTAGATATTCCAGAATTATTGGTGAAAAAATATTACTTAAGACTTGAGTTAGAGTCACATGATACTATATATGATGAAATAAATGTCAAAAGTAATTCAAATCTAACAAAGAAATATAATTTTTCCACCAAATTTGGCAAAATTATGGTTCGTTTAAATCCAACTGGCTCAAAATTAAAAATTAATGGAAAGATCTATTCAAGTCAATCTCCAGAACTATTTAAAATTACTCTAAAAGCTGGAAGGTATGAATTAGAATTTATTAAAAGCGGTTTTTTGTCAACAAAGAAAAATATCATTGTTCGTTCTGGGGAAGATCAAAATTTGAATATCTTTTTAAAAAAAGTACCTTTAGGTATTCCAAGTTCGCTTTCTTCTGGATATTTAATGGTATCATCAAAAACTCCAGGAGTTAAATTAAAGATTAAAGGGAAAAATAATATTCTAAATTTACCAGTAGAGTATATGGAACTCAATCAAGGTTTTTATGAGCTAACCTTTAAAGCAAAAGGGAAGAAAACAAAAAAAATTAAAATTGAAATTGAAGGCCAAAAAACAACTTCTGTAAAAGTAGATTTAGAATCAAAGAGGACTTTTTTTGATAAACTTTTTAATTAATAATATTTTCTTTTATTAATTTTTCCAGTTTAGGTTTAATCACAAAAACACAATATGGCTGATTAGGATTGTTTTTATAGTAGTCATTGTGATAGTCCTCAGCGTCTGAGTAATTATTTAACTTTGTGATTTCTGTTACTATTGGGTTTTCCCATAATTCAGAGAGATTAACTCTTCTTTTTGAAATTTCAGCAATTTCTTTTTGCGTTTTATTATGGTAGAAAATAACAGATCTATATTGCGTACCTATATCATTCCCTTGCCGGTTCAAAGTAGTTGGATTATGAGATTTCCAAAATATCTCTAAAATTTTTTCAAAACTTATCACCTTAGAATCATAGGTTATCTGCGCAACCTCAGCATGTCCGGTTTTTCCAGAGCAAATTTCTTTATAAGTAGGGTTTAGAGTTTTACCACCTGCATACCCTGGTTTTACCGATAAAACACCCTCTGCACGTTCAAAAACTGCCTCAACACACCAAAAACAACCGCCACCAAGGGTTGCCATCTCTTTATTTGCCATTAATAGTGATCCCTTTAATAAAATGATTATGAATAATAGATAAATTTTCAACGCTCAGTTAAATACTGGTTTGACTTAAACCATCCGCCTTTAGAATTTTTGACAAGAATTTCAGTTTTCCCTCTTTGAAATAATCTTGATCCTATCGGAGCTTCAACTATGATCTCATATCGTCCAGGCTGATCTATTTCAAAAGCAAATTTACCATCATTTGACGTAATCCTTCTTTTTGATGTCTTTGAGATTCTCACCTCAGCACCAAAAATTGGAGTCATGGTTTTTGAATCAATTACTGAACCGTAAATCATAGTATTTCTAAGAAGGCTATCTGGTAAAAATTGGGGAAATTTAGACTTCTTAAAATATGGTTTTTCAAAATATCCTTCCATTATTGATGTTAAGTTTTCATATTTATTCATTTGAGGAACATAACATACTACAGGGTCATAGAAAATATCATTAACTTTGATTGTAATGTAGTTATCTTGATTTTCTATCACGCTAAGAGATTTAATTATAATATGCTCAGCCTTGTAGGTGTTTGCAAATGGTTTTATCTTATAAAAAATATTACCTTTAGTGAAGAAAGATTCTGCTCGACTCTCCCGCGAACTTTTAACTATTGGTTTTATTTTATTTTCTTCTGGTATAGAGTTTAAGATAGCATCATGAAGTACATTATTCAATGAATCTAAATATTTTGGTAACAACTTTTCAGAGTGGGTTTGAAAATCCCTGTGAGAAAATCTAATTTTAGGTTTCCATACATAACCAACATTTTCCATTAAATAAAATCCATTCTCGTCAGAAAAAGTTGAATCTTTAACCATATTGTTTCCACTTAGTACTTCAATCATAATATCAATTAGGGGTGATGCATTAACACTTTCTAATACATATCCTGAAATGCTATTTAATTCAAATTCAATTTCCTCTTTTGGCTGACAGTAAAGAAATGTGATAAAAATTAAAATTCGATAGTAATGCTTTCCATTCATAAAATAAATATACACAAAATTTACTTTACTTTAAATGATTTGATGTAGTCAAAAGCATTATACTGCTATATTTAGGCTATGGATTATCGATCATTTAGAAAACAAGATTTCAAATTCTGGACTAACTTAAATACCAGATGGGTTGATATGGACTCCTTGGGGCACATAAATAATGCCGTATATCTAAACTATATTGAAACTGCTCGAGTAGATTTTTTTTCAAAAATTAAGATGCCTGACATAAATAAAAATTTGGAGGAGAGTGTGATTTTAGCATCAATAGAAATACAATATTTTAGTCAATTATCACATCCTTGTAGCTTGATTATAGGCCATAGAATATCAAGAATAGGCGTAAAAAGTTTTGACCTAATAGCTGGAGTTTTTGAAAAAAAAGGATTAGCTCTAAAAGCTTTAGCTCTTGCAAAAATGGTTTCATTCAACTACAGGGAAAATGTATCAATTAAAATTCCAAGTCGGATAATTAAAAATAATGATCCAATTAGTTTATGACCTATGTTTAAAACTGATTTACTTATTTACATAAAAAAACACTTTATTCAAAAGTATATTTATACATTTTTCTTATTTGTAACTTTATTTTCAAAGGCTAACTCTGAGGTTATTGCAAGAGTGATAAAAATGGAGGGAAGAGCACAATTAAGAAGTCTTAGTAATGATTATTTTAATGAAAAGGTTCGTTCGGGACTGCCAATTAAAAATGGTGATGCAATAAAAGTGGATGAAAAAGGATTTTGTATAATAATGTATATTGATGATAAATCTGTAGTAAAGATTAGGGAAAATACTCAATTTGAATTCTTAGACACACAAAACACACGCACTATTGAATTAAAATATGGCACCATTCTGAATAGTGTTAATCCTCTCGAAAATATTAAAACTTTTCGAGTGCAAACGCCAGTTTCTGTTGCAAGCGTTAAGGGAACTAAATTTGCTGCAACTTCAATGCTAAATGGAATAGATCAATTTGTATGTAAAGAGGGTAGTTTTGAAGTACTAAATATGATTAGTGGAGAAACAGTCCTTGTAGGTCCTAATCAAAAAGCTGTAAGTAATTCATCAGGCAGTCTTATGCAATCAATGGCTGCGCCTGGTGACTATCCAAATGAAATTCAACTTAATGAGAATTTATTACAAAATTCTCAAAATGATATAGATGATTTAACAAATGATCAAATTGAGAATGATGCCTCCGATAAACAAGAAAGCAAAATTAATACAGAAAAAAAGGATATAATTATCACAGAGCCTGAACAAGAAACTAAACCT